>DATFKK010000146.1 GCA_035268685.1 Candidatus Krumholzibacteriia bacterium
CGAGGTGCCGGGCCAGGCTCGTGTCCCACTCCGGCCGCCACCAGTTGAAGCTGCGCGCGTGGTAGGGGCACGCGGCCATGCAGTAACGGCATCCGAGACAGCGGTCGACCACCTGCGACACCACCCCGGTCTCGGGATCCAGATCGACGGCGGTCTGCGGGCAGACCATCGCGCAGGGGGTGTGGTGCTGACAGTGCTGACACATGATCGGCACGAAGACCTCGTCGACCTCACCACCCTGCTGGTGCACGACACGATCGACGCGCAGGGGCAGGATGGACTTGCGTGGGCCCGCCTCGGCCGGCGGAACGGCACAGTTGTTCTCGATCGCGCAGGCGACCGAACACGCTCCACATCCGTCGCATCGATCCAGGTCGATCAGCAGGGTGTAGCGGTGACGACGTGCTTCCATCACGACACCTCCAGGGCGTGGATCACGGGAGGAGCCTCGCTCCGCGGATCGAGGTCCAGGACTTCGAGTGCGGTCGGCTCCGGCGCCCGCTCCGGGTCCCCGAAGGACTCGGGGCCGAACCCGCAGCCGGCGAGCACGTGGCCACGCCGGACGGCAGCGTCCGCGAACACGACGACATCGAGCCGACCGGCCGATGTCCGGAGCCGGCACCGCGCACCCTCGACGATCCCCCAGTCGGCGAGATCCTCCGGATGCGCGCGGGCACGCCCCCCGCGCGGCAACAGTGGCTGTTCACGGGCGACCTTCGACAATACGTCGGGCACGCGCTCGCCGGCCGCGACGACCATGGCCCCCTCGAGGACGAGCCGCGGGCTCTCGTCGTCGACGACGGCCGCCGTGGGCGCGGGACGGAGCACCGGACCGGCCGCGGCCCCTTCGCCCTCCCAGACCGCACCGCGACGGAGCTCGGTGGCGACGGTCCCGGCGCCGAGACCGGCCACCCGGAGTGTCCGATCCTCCGGGTCGCGCAGCCTCCCGTACCCGCCCTCGACGAGCGCCGCGGCGAGGGCATCGGCACCACACGGTGTCCGGGAATCCACCCGCCGGGTGAGGTCGTGCAGATCCACACAGGATCGCGGTCGCTCGAGCACCGGAGTCGACAGCGCGATCCGCGCCGCGTCGCCGAACCGTTCCCCTCCGACGCCTTCCTCGATCTCGAGCGGAGCCGACGCGGGCAGGACCAGGTCGCCGTGCCGCATGGCGGGCCCCGGCGTCGGCGCGAAGACGATCGACCGGCCCCTACCGGACCTGAGCAGGCTCGCCATCCGCCGCCACGGCACCGCGCCCGCCACGCGCGAAGCGTCGATCACGAGCAGATCGAAGGACCCCTCGTCGACATCGCCGAGCGCGACCGTCGGCACGTTCGCCGGGGGCGCGACGCGTCGCCGCACGGGGATCGGACGCCCCGATCCGATCGCACCGAGGTCCACGTCGATCCGTGCGAGGGACGAGAGCACCGCGTCGTCGGGCCGCGCTCCGACTCCGTCCTCGCCGAGCAGCACCGCTCGAACGCCCGCCGCGCGCAGACGGTCCACGACCGCCCGCGGATCCTCGCCGCGCTCGATCGCGCGGGCCGGGCCGATCGACCGCCCCGGCCACAGCCAGAGCGCGTCGTCGACGGAGCGGGGGTCGATCGACAGCTCGAGATCCGGATCGAGGCCGACTCGTGCCGCGAGGTCGTCCAGCCAGTGCGCCCGGGTCTCGATCCGGACCGCACCGGGAACCCTCGCGACGAGCGACGCCGAGGGCGTGGCGATGGCGGGACGACCCGACAGGTCGATGACCCCGATCGACGCCCCCTTCCCCACGGCGTCCTCGAGCCACGACGCGGCGACCTCCAGGCCCTCGTGGGAGTCGGTGGTCCGACCGTGGAGCCGCGCCGTGTCCAGGCGTCCGGGCGACGAAGCCAGATGGTGCACGGCCGGACGCAGCGCGCAGGAGCACGCGCCGGCCGTCGCGGGAACGGCCAGGTAGGGCCGTCCGCCGACGGTGTGCAGTTCGATCGAACAGCCACGGGGGCACGCACTGCATCGCGTCCGCACGCGGCCACGAGCTCCTGTCGGCAGGGGAACCGAACGCCCCCGGGTCTGCGTGGCGATGGTCAGGTCGTCGACCAACGCGTAGGGAGCGGGAGAGAGCACGATCCCCGCGGCGATGCCTCCCATCCACTTGAGCACCGTGCGACGCGTGACGTCCGGATTCATCGTCGGCCTCCTCGCTCGGCCCTTCACCGGTGACAGTCCAGGCACGACTGCACGACGCCACGCTGATCGTGGCAGTCGACGCAGTCGCTCATCTCCATGGCGTGGGCGCCTTCGACCGGCCCCACCCCGTCGCGGCCCCACAGGGCGCGCGGGTATCCGCTGATACGATTGACCGCGACGCTCCGGGCGGACGTGGCGCTGCCGTGATCGCCGTGGCACGCCGAACACTCCATGCCGGCCAGGTCGACGTGCTGGGCGTGGGAGAAACGCACCCCCTCGGGCTGCTCGAGGCTCGAGGGCCAGGGGTCGTCGAGCGCGAGCAGTTCTTCGAGATCACGATCGATCCCGGGGAAGTCCATGTGGCAAGCCGTGCAGTCGTCCACGGTCGGCAGGGAGATCGCCCGCACGTTGCTCGTGCGATGGCAGTCGTCGCAGGTCATTCCGACGGCCTCGCCGGTGTGGACGGCGTGGGAGAAGGGAACGGCCGGCACTCGTTCCTCGAAGACGAGCGCCGCGTAGCCCCACCAACCGAGCGCCAGACCGGTGGCGATGCCGACGACCCAGGGAAGAGATCCACCCAAACGCTTCACGACTGCACCTCCTGGATCCTCCAACGCAGGAACTCGTGTTCGAGACGGGCCTGTTCGACGGGTGCCAGGCGCCCGAGCAGACCGGGAGCGCTGCGCCCTCCGTCGGCCGCGGCCAGCGATCCCGGGAAGCCGGCCACGTGCGGGTCGTCGTCGGCGTGCTCGCGCGCGAACTCCTCGAGGCGACGGCGTTCGGAGGCCATCCAGGCCGGTGCGGCGTCTCCCGCCACGAACCCCTTCGTGGCCGACAGGCGCTCGCGCGGTTGCAGGCTGCGCACCTCGAACAACCATCCCGCGCCGTAGGGATCCCGGAGCACCGATGCCGGTTCACGGCGGGCGTGCACATTGCGGCCGAGGATCTCGACGCGGATCGGGAGTTCGAGTTCGACGTGGACGTCGCCCCCCGCGAGGACCACGTGCGGCCGGTCGATCCCCGGCCGCGAGACGAAGTGCACCACGTCGAGACGGGGGAGCACGAAGCGCAACAGGTCGTCGACGCCGAGCACGCAGGTTCCCAGTTCGCTCTCGTCGACCCACCAGTGGTTCGGGCTGTACGAGCGATCGGTGGCCACGACGAGATCCTCGACCTCGACCGCGACGTCCCGCAGACGGGCCGCGGGCGACTCCCGCGCGAGGAAGAGAGGACAATAGCGGTAGCCGTCACTCTGACAGCGTGAGAGCAGACCCTGGACATAAGGCACGTACTCCCGCCGGGCGGCGGCGTCGCAGGCAAGGACACGTCGCTCGTGCAGCCTCGTGCAGCGGCCACGCGCGTCGCGCTCCACGTGGTCGATGTCCCCGCTGCGAACGAAGGGACACGGGCGTTCCGAGGGTCCCGCGCACGGACACGAGGAATCGACCGCGTCGGGGGCGACCGGAAGCATGTGCGTGGGTTCCACGTCGCAGAAGAGCGCGGTGGCCTCGCGCAGGAACGGACAACGCATGGCGGACCTCCCGTCGAGAGATCACGACCCCCGACGGACTCAGGTGTCGCGTTCCTGCTTCGAGTGCTCCGGCTCGTCGCCGTTCGTCGAGCGATCGACCGGCTCACCACCGTCGGCCATGCTCGGCCCGAGCATCGGGTCGTAGTGGGCATGGGGATCGAGATCGCGGACCACGTGGATGGACCGCTGCCGCCAGCGCACCGACAGGTCCTGCCACACACCCCAGCCGATGGCGGCGATGCAGACGAAGCAGAAGACGCCGAGGGCTGCGTTCGTCACGTCGAGCCAGAAGGCATCGGGATTGGAGGGATCGAACAACATGGCGACCTTCCTTTCGCGAAGGACGGTTGGTGGTCGGACGCCCGAAGGGCGCTTCCGTCCACCCGCCACGGCATCAGCTGTGCCCAAGTTCACAGAAATCTGTAAGTGGTTTCATCGCAGTTCGTTGCATAGTCCCGAGATCCCGAGGCGGCCCTCGGGGCACCGGATCCGTGTGGGGATGTCCGACATGCGTGTCGGGAAGGCCGACACGGGCGGATCGGGGTGCCGGTGCCGACTCAGGTCGCCGTGGCGATTCCCGTCCGGATCCGCGACAATGACGACTCCACCGCTTCCGAGGGTCGAAGGCACCATGACCGACGCGCACTCCTATCCCGTGGCCCGCCTCGGGTTCGTCGGCGGCGGCCAACTGGCCCGCATGATGATCCCGGCCGCCAAACGCCTGGGCTGCACCTGCCTGGTTCTCGACCCCACGCCCGACGCCCCTGCCGGTCAGATGGCCGATCGCCAGATCGTGGGGAACTTCCACGACCCCTCGCGCCTGGCCGAACTGGCCGCGGCCAGCGACGTGCTCACCTTCGACCTCGAGGACATCGACGCCGAAGCGCTGATCGAACTCGAGACGCGTGGAACCCGTATCGTCCCCGCGCCCGACCTGTTGCGCTCGATCCAGGACAAGCTGCACCAGAAACGGCGACTGCACGACGCGGGCATCCCGACCGCCGCATTCGAGGCCGTGGACGCCGCGACGCCCGAACAGTTCGAACGCTTCGGATACCCGCTGGTGCAGAAGGCCCGACGCGGTGGCTACGACGGCCGCGGTGTGGTCGTCATGCGAGACGCGTCGGCCTTCGCGGAGCACCTGCCCGTGCCGTCGCTGATCGAACGCTTCGTCCCCGCGCGCAAGGAGCTCGGGGTGCTCGTCGTGCGCGGCCGTGACGGTGACACCCGCGTCTACCCCCCCGTCGAGATGGCCTTCCGGCCGGGCGAGAACGTCCTGGAGATGCTGCTCGCGCCCGCGGCGGTGCCCGGGACCGTGGTCGAGGAAGCCAACCGGGTCGCCATCGACACGGTCGAGGCCCTCGACGGCGTGGGCGTGTTCGGCGTGGAGATGTTCTGGGCCGAGAACGGAAGTCTGCTGGTGAACGAGGTCGCGCCGCGCACGCACAACTCCGGTCACCACACGATCGAGACCTGTGTCACCGATCAGTTCGAACAGCACGTCCGCGCGGTCCTGGGCCTGCCGCTCGGCTCGACCGAACTCGAGCGCCCCGCCGCGATGATCAATCTGCTGGGCGCACCGGGAGCGACGGGGCCTCCCGTGATCGAGGGCCTCGAGTCCGCCCTGGCGATCCCCGGCGTCTGCGTGCACTTGTACGGCAAGGCCGTCACCAAGCCCCACCGCAAGATGGGCCACGTGACCGTGGTCGACACCGATCTCGAACGCGCGCGCACCAAGGCGGAGCGTGTGCGCCAACTCGTACGGATCACCGCGGAGGACCCGAAGTGAACGAACCCGTCGTGGGAATCATCATGGGCAGCGATTCGGACCTGTCCGTCATGCGGGGCGCGGCCGAGATGCTCGCCCATCTCGAGGTACCCTACGAGATGACCATCGTCTCGGCGCACCGCACCCCGGACCGCCTGTACGAGTACGCGCAGACGGCCGTCGAGCGTGACCTTCGGGTGATCGTCGCCGGCGCCGGTGGCGCGGCCCACCTCCCGGGCATGGTGGCCTCGTTGACGCCGTTGCCCGTGATCGGGGTGCCCGTCAAGAGCTCGGCCCTGAACGGCCAGGACTCGCTGCTGTCGATCGTCCAGATGCCGGCCGGGGTCCCGGTGGCGACG
>DATFKK010000147.1 GCA_035268685.1 Candidatus Krumholzibacteriia bacterium
GAAGGCGGCGGCGCCCAGCATCCGGTTCCGGTGGGTACCCGAACGCGGAGGCGACACTGCGGCCATCGACGACGACGACGAATCCTCCTGCAGGTTCTCCAGCTCGAACATCAGCCCCTTGGCCGTGTCGTATCGGTTCTCGGGATCCTTCTGCAGGCAGCGACCGATGATCCGCCCCAGCTGCGTCGGCAACTCGGGCTTGAGTTCGTGCATCGGTCGTGGCTCGTCGCGCAGGATGCTCGTGATCGTGGAGATCGGCGTGTCGCCCACGAAGGGCTTCTCGCCCGTGGCCATCTGGTAGAGCAGGATGCCCAGCGCGAAGACGTCGGTCCGCGGATCGACGGGCTTGCCCTCGGCCTGCTCCGGCGACATGTAGGCGGTGGTGCCGAGGACCCGGCCCTCGGCCGTGGCGTCGACGGCGATCGTCGCGTCCTCCACCTCCGGCGAACCGTCGACCAGTTTGGCCAGACCGAAGTCGAGAATCCGGACCTGACCGTCGGGCCGGACCATCACGTTCGCCGGTTTGAGGTCGCGGTGCGTAATGCCCCGTCCGTGCGCGGCGGCCAGGGCGCTCGCCATCGGGGTGGCGATTTCCAGGATCCGGTCCAGCGGTAGACCGCCTGGCGGGATGAGTTCCCCGAGGGTCTGCCCCTCGACGACCTCCATGCTCAACAGGAGGTGACCCTCGGCCTCCTCGACGGCGTAGATGGTGACGACGTTCGGGTGGTCGATGGCCGCGATCGCCCGGGCCTCGCGTTCGAAACGGGCGCGCCGCTCGGGATCGTGCGTCACGGCGTCCGGGAGGACCTTCAGGGCGACGTCACGGCCGAGCCTGGTGTCGCGTGCGCGCCAGACGTCTCCCATGCCACCGGAGCCGAGCAGGCCGGTGACCTCGTAGTGGGCGAGGGTCTTGCCGATCAAGGGCGTGTCTCCGGGCGGGACCAGGGATCGAAGAGCTTAGGCGGGCGTGGGGGCGGGGTCAACGTGCACGGGCTGTTCCGTCTTGCACGTCTTCGCCCTCATCGGACCCGGGCGCTGGGGTGGAGCGAGTCCTACTGCTCTTGGAACTCCTCCAACAATGCTTCGAACGCGTCGGAGGAGCGCACCGCGTCCCACCGTGGATCGATCTCCAGCCAGGCCACCGACATCGGCGACGGGATCGAGAGGACGTCGCGCAGAGCCCGTACGCTGGCGTCGGCGTTGCCGAGCAATGCGTGCACGAGTGCGAGATTCACGACCTGCACCGGAGCACCGAGTGCGTCGCTCTCCAACGGGTAGAGAGCGACCGCGCGCTCGGCGTGGCGTACGGCCTCGGAAGCGCGACCGAGCCCTGCCTCGATCAGGCCGAGTGCGGCGAGCATACGGTGATCTCCCGGGTCTCCCTCGAGTGCCCGTTCGAGGGTCGCGCGCGCGGAAAGGAGGGACGCGCGCGCGGAGTCTTCGTCACCACGCGCGCGGTGAACCAGTCCCTCGAGCAGAGCGATGGGCTGGTAGAAGGAGCCGGCCTCGAACGCTCTCGTCCGAGAACCGGCAAGTGCTTCGAGAGCCGCGTCGAAGCGACGGTCGAGCAGCTCGACGAGGAAGCGGACCCGCCGACTCTCGTCGTTGTCGACGGTCGGCATTCGACCCAGGATTGCGCGGGCCGCCGCGGGATCGCCACGCCAGCGCAGTTCGAGGAGCGCGAGTTCGGTGTACGGGTAGGGGTCGTCGGGGGCCAGGGCCATGGCTCGTCGGAAGGCCTCTTCCGCTTCGGGGTACTGACGAAGCGTACCGTGCGTCTCGCCCAGCGCCACCACGACGTTCGGGTCGAGCGGACTGAGTTCCCGATCGCGTTCCAGCAACTGGATCGCTTCCTCCATCGCGCCCTGTCGACGTTTGACGTAGGCGGTGGTGAGCCAGACCTCGCTGTTGTTCGGTTCGATCTCCCGTGCGCGTTCGAGCTCGGCCAGAGCGAGGTCGTATTCCCGCGTCCCCCAGTAGTGGTAGTGGCCGAGTGCGAGGTGACCTTCCGCCAGGTTCGGCTCCAGGGCCAGGGCACGATCTGCGGCGAGCCTGGCAGCTCGGAGTCGAGTGCGAGTGCGATCGAAGCCGTAGTGGTACATGCGGGAGTGCATCGACGACAGACGCGCGTAGGCCAGGGCGAAGCGCGGGTCGAGCGTGGTCGCACGCTCGAACATCTGCACGCCGAGTTCGAATCCCTCGCGGCTGAAGCCCGGCGCGTCGAGTTGCTCGTGTCCCTCGAGATACGCCCGGTAGGCATCCATGTTCTCGGTCGGTCGGTCGTCGAGAGCCTCGCGGACGGGCAGCAGCAGCGTGACGTCGAGCGCCTCGGCGATGCGCGCGGCGATGGCCGACTGCAGTTCGAAGATCTGGTCGACCTCTCGCTCGTAGTTCTCCAGCCAGAGGTTCGTATCGTCGGCCGCGCGGATGAGTCGCGAGGAGATCCGCACGCGCCCGGGCTCGCGGCTCTTGTCCCACCGGATGGCTCCCTCGAGGACGTAGCCGGCGCCGAGCTCGGCGCCCACTTCCCGGATCGACTTCTCGGTGTTCGCGTAGACGCGTGCGCTCGTCCGTGAGATGACGCCGAGCCCTTCGATCAGGGCCAGACGCGAGGTGATTTCGTCGGTGATGCCCGCGGCGAAGTACTCGTCGACGGGTGCGCCCAGGTTCTCGAAGGGCAGAACGGCGACGATCGGTCGGTCCTGGGCGTCCGGACTGGTCGGACCGCTTTGCGAACCCCACCACAGGACTGCGAGCGCGGCGATCAGGAGCGCGCCGGTCAGGGCCAGGCGTGGTCCGCGCGAGCGCGAGGGCGTCGTCACCGGTCCCGTCACGGTGCGCGTCGCTTCGACCGTGGACTCGAGTTCGCGCCGCAGGGTCTCCAGTGCGTCGCGCACGGCGGCCGCCGTCACCGGGCGATCCTCGCGACGCTTGGCCAGACAGGCGTGGACGATCTCCGAGAGCGGTGCGGGAAACGACGAGTCGGCCTCGGGCAGTGGAGTGGGTTCGTCCTTGAGGATCGAAGAGGTGAGATCGGCGGCATTCGTTCCCTCGAAGGGGCGACGCCCAGCCATCAGCTCGTACAGCAGGATGCCGAGCGAGAAGAGATCGCTGCGCGCATCGACCTCCTGTCCGCGGAGTTGCTCGGGCGACATGTACGGCACAGTGCCCAGCACCGATCCCTGCTGCGTCAGTTCGAGCACGCACGTGGCGTCGTCTTCCTCGGGGGTGGTCCGTGCGAGCTTCGCAAGACCGAAGTCGAGGACCTTCACGCGACCGTCGTCGGTGATCATCACGTTGGCCGGCTTCAGATCACGATGGACGATGCCCTTGGCGTGCGCTTCGTCCAGGGCATCGGCCACCGCGATGCCGATCTCGACGACCTTCGTGGCCGGCAGTGCCCCACCCTCGAGGATCGAGCCGAGTTCTTCGCCCTCGACGAGTTCCATGGTGAGGAAACGGACGCCGTCGCTCTCCTCGACCGAGTACATGTGTACGATGTGCGGGTGGTTGAGACCGGCGACGGCCTTCGCTTCGCGAAGGAAGCGATCGAGGCGGGCGGGATCGTCGGCCATGGCCGCGGGCAGGATCTTGAGGGCGACGTCGCGATCGAGCTTCGTATCGCGGGCGCGATAGACCTCGCCCATGCCTCCGCGGCCGATGAGCGCCGTGATTCTGTAGTGGGCGAGGGTCCGGCCGATCAAGGGCGCGAACTCCCCGTCGGAGGTCGACCGATCATCGTGGTCCATCGTCGGGACTGGGGACGCTCACGCGGCGCGATTGTCGGACAGAATCGCCAGGACGTCCGCCGGCGTCAACTCACTTGCCCCGGCGAGCAGGCCACCGACGGTCGCGGCCGGGATCGCGGACTTCAGTTCCTCGATCCGGTCGACGACCCCGGGATCCATCGGGTGATCGCAGACGACGCCCGCTCGTTCGGTCAGCGCCTGTGCGGCGCTGCCGATCGCGACGGCGCGTTCCGGACGGCCTTCTGCCGCCTCCACCGCCGCGAGGCCGAGCATGGCCAGGCCGGTTCCGCGCGGGCTGCCGACCTCTTCGTAGGTCAGGAGCGCGCGGCGGAACGTCGCGCCCGCCGCAGCGGGGTCGTCGGCGGCCAGGGCGGTCCACCCGGCTTCGCACTGCACGCGCGCCACCTCCGGTCGGTCGCCCACCTCCTCGAAGGTCCGCTCCGATTCGACGTAGAACTCGCGGGCACGGTCCAGATCTCCCCGGGCGAAGCTCATCGACGCGAGGAAGCTCAGCGAGATCCCACCCACTTCGCAGTCCTTCCGGCGTTGCTGGGCCTGCAGCGCCTGCTCGACGAGACGTACGCCTTCGTCGAGATCCCCCTCCTGGAACAGGAGCATGCCCTTGCACGACATCGACAGCGATTCGACGAATGGGCATACGCCGCCGGCTCCGAGTTCGATGCTGCGTTCGAGGGGCTCGCGGGCTTCCGCGAGCCGACCCGAGTTGAGGTGGACGTAGCCCATGCCCATGGCGCCCTCGGAGGCGATGGCGTCGTCGCCGAGGGCGATACCGTCCCGGTGAGCGGCGGTCCACTCCTCGAGGGCGCGATCCCACTCACCGGTCGTGATCGACACCATGCCGGCGCCGAGCAGGGCCAGGCCACGCCCTGGCGACGGCTCGTTCTCCCTCGCCATCGCGAGGGCCTCGTCGTAGAGCCCGCGTGCGGTGTTGTGCATCCCTGAGACGTGCCAGAACCAGTTCAGCCGGCCGCAGAGCAGCAGAACGCTCTCCAGCGCCCCAATGTCCCCTTCCCGTGCGCGGGCCAGGAGCCAGTGGATGGCGGCCAGTTCGTTGGCGATGTCGGCGCGGAAGCGGCCCATGGCCGGGACCTGGCGTTCGTCGCGGAACTCCTCGTACATCCCGGCCATCCACTCCGTGAAGAACCGGGCGTGCCGGTCGCGCAGCTCTTCCGTCTCGCCCGTGGCGTGGAGTTGTTCGGCGGAGAAGGCGCGGATCGTCTCGAGCAGTGCGTAGCGGTCGCCGCCGCCGATCACCCGCACGAGTCCCTTCTCGACCAGCGATTCGAGCTCGTCGAGTGCGCGCCACCGATCGTCGTCGGCGTAGCAGACCTGCTCCATCGCCTCGAAGGTCCAGCCCTCGTGGAACACCGAGCAGCGACGCAGCAGTCGTTGCTCGGTGTCGTCGAGCAGTGAGTAGCTCCAACTGATCGTCGCGCGCAGGGTACGCTGCCGTAGTGGAAGATCACGATCGCCCGAACTCAGCAGGTCGAGGGCGTGGTCGAGCCGCAGCAGGAGCTTGGACGGTTCCATGATGCGCACGCGCGCGGCGGCGAGTTCGAGTGCGAGGGGAAGGCCGTCGAGCTGGCGGCAGATCCCGCTCACCGCGTCCGCGTTCGATGCATCGAGCCGGAAGTCCGGTTTCACCCGGACCGCGCGTTGGACGAACAGCGCGACCGACGGGCACGCCTGCAGCCGATCCGGCGAGTGTTCGGCTTCGTCCGGAAGCTCCAGCGGCGGCAGCGGGAACTCCGACTCGGCGCCGATCTTCAGCGGGGCGCGACTCGTCGCGATCACCTGCAGGGCATCGCAGCGCGCGACCAGTTCGGCGATGTCCGTTGCGGCGTCGAGGACCTGCTCGAGGTTGTCGAGGACCAGAAGGAAGGGGCGGTGGCCGATCACCGTCGCGATGGCCTCGAGGGCCGACCGGCCGTGGGCCTCGGCGATGTCGAGCGTGCTCGCCACCGTCGGGAGCACCTCCGCCGGATCGGTGACCGACGCGAGCGAGACGAAGGCCGCGCCCCCGTCGTACTCGGGCGCGCGTCGCCGGAAGAGTTCGATCGAGAAGCGGGTCTTGCCCGTGCCCCCGTAACCGCTGACGGTCAACACGCGGGCACCCTGCTCCAGCCGTGTGATCGCTTCTTCGATCGTCGCGTCGCGGCCGAGGAGCGGAGTCGAGGGCGTCGGCGGCGAGATGAGGATCCGTTCGCCGCGCCGGCCCTTTCCCACGAAACGCAGTTCGCTGCTCACGTCGCGCGCCGTCTGGTAGCGGTCGCCGGGGTCCTTCTCCAGGCAGCGAGCGATGATCCGTTCGAGGTCGGGCGGTGCGTCGGCGCGGATCGCGCCCACGAGGACGGGCTCGTCGCGCAGGATGGAGCTGCTCACCACGCCCGGCGTGTCGCCCTGGAAGGGACGACGACCCGTCGCCAGTTCGTAGAGGAGCACCCCGAGCGCGAACAGGTCGGTCCGCGGATCGACCTCCTGGCCGCGCACCTGCTCGGGGGCCATGTAGGGAATGGTGCCGACCACCTGGTCCTCCGCGGTGACCCCCACGGCGACTGTCTCGTCGGTGGCTTCGGAGCGGCCCGTGTCCGAGGGATCGAGCTTGGCGAGCCCGAAGTCGAGGACCTTGAGGGTTCCGCCGGCGGAGAGCATCACGTTGGCCGGCTTGAGGTCGCGATGGACGATGCCCTTGTCGTGCGCCGTCGCCAGTGCGTCGGCGATCCGCGTGCCGAGCTCGATCACGCGCTCGACGGGCAGTCCGTCGGGCACGACGTGGTGGTCGAGACCCTGGCCGTCGACCAGTTCCATGGTGAGGAAGCGCGTGCCGCCGGCCTCCTCGACCGAGAACAGCGTGACGATGTTCGGATGGTTGAGGCTCGCGACCGTGCGTGCCTCCTGCTGGAAGCGCGCGAGGCGGGCCGCGTCCCGGGCCATGGCCTCGGGCAGGAACTTCAGGGCCACGTCGCGGCCGAGCTTCGTGTCGTGGGCGCGGTAGACCTCGCCCATGCCGCCCCTCCCCAGGAGGGCGGTGATCTCGTAGTGGGCGATGGTCTGGCCGATCACGGGCGTGCTCCCCGGAAGGGTAGCGATCTACAGTATGCGGTTGCGGGGGAGGGGTCAACGTGGTGCGGGTGGTCGTGGCCGTCGGGTTGCGCGGGAGAACGTTCCCGACCGGGTTTCCGCGTGGTCGACTTCCGCAACGGAAGTGACTGTGCCTGCGAGTATGACCCGCATGCGATCGCGTGACGCACGAGCATCATGGGCGCCCGCATCCGCTGTCGGCCGTGCCACGTTCCGTGCTACTCTCGTCTCCGTGATCACCACGACTCCGGACGAGGCGCGCGCCCGCACGGATCGATCCTGCCCAGAGACCGACGACGAGCACTCCCTCGTCGGGACCCCGAGGAACCGCCGGCCGGCATGGTCGGTGTTCTCCCCTCGACCCGGGAAGGTCTCCCATGCCGCGCGTCACCGTTTCGAGGTGTCTGCTTCCGGTCGCGCTCCTGCTCGCCGTGTCACTGCTGCTGGCGGGATGCTCCGACGACGAAGGCAGTCCCACCGACCCGCAGAACGACGATCCTCTGCCCCCGAACACTCCCGCGGTTCCCACCGTGGACAATCCGCAGGACGAACTCCCAGCCCGTTCCGGGTTCCTGACCACCGAAACCGCCACGCTGAGCAACTTCAGCCCCGATCTGGCCGGCTTGAGCGAGGACATGCTCGTGCGTCTCGACGAGGCGCACGCCCTCGAGTTCCGGTTGCCGGCCGGTCACAGCGTGATCTACCGCGACGGTCACGCGTGTCATCCCGAGCGTCTTCAGACCCGGAGCACCGGCGGAGGATGGGTGGACCTGTCCCGGACCACCGCCGTCGAACCCCTCGTCGAGCTCGGCGCGTACGCGGGCAGCCACTACTACCTCACCACCATGCCCATGCTCTGGGGCTTCGCCGACGTCAACTGCCGCAACTTCGGCGGTCATCTGGCGACGATCACCTCGAGCGTCGAGAACGAGTTCGTGCTGAGCGCCGTGCAGGCCGCAGCCCCGGGAATCCATTACTGGATCGGTCTCACCGACTGGGGACGTCCGAACCATGACTGGGTCTGGGCCAGCGGCGAATCGGTGGACTGGACGAACTGGGGGCCGGGCGAGCCGAACAACCGGGACGGTGAGTACTTCACCGAGGTCTACGAAAACGGCCTGTGGAACGACACCCGGTACGCCATCTACCGTGGCTACGTTCTCGAGCGCGCCGAGCCCCTGCCCGACCTCGACGACGGAGCCGTTCCCTGTGCGGCCTACGGCCAGAATCGTCTGTTCCTCGACAACCTCGTCGTGCCGACCGTGGCGCCACACGTGGAGCGCCGCGTCTACTGGCACAGGGTCTTCCAGGTCACGCTCGGTGCCGGTGCGACCTACAGCGAGGAGCACAGCTACACCCACGGCACGTCCGAGACCACGGGCATGTCCTTCGGCTGGTCGATCGGGGTGTCGACGGAGGTCGGCTGGGGGCCGGCTTCGGTGGCGATCGAGACGGAGTTCCACCAGGACTTCGAGCACGAGGTCACCGTCAGCAGCGAGGAGACCTTCAGCAAGACCTACGAGGCCACCGCTCCCGAGGGGAAGACGATGGTGCTCGCGCTGTGGCAGCTGCGCGAGCGTTACGTGATCACCGACGGTGCGGGCCAGACTTGGAGTGACCCCGGATTCGTGCTCGACGGTGAGCTGCCGGAGCTCGACCAGGGTCTGCAGCAGGAGTACCTGCAGACGATTCTGTTCGAGCAGTAGGGCTCTGCGATCACGCGCATGTCGAGCCACCGTCGAAGCGGTACAACGATGCTGCGAGCGAGCCGACCTCCGCGTCGGCCGGTTCGTCTTCGGGACCGGCCCTGATGGCCGGCCCGCGATTCGGCCCTCGGGAAGTGCAGTCAGTCCCAGGGCCGCTCGACGCGTAGGAAGTCGAAGCGGCGGAATCCGCGGTCGAGTGTGTAGAGCGTCTTGACTCCGTTGCTGCGCAGGAGACACGCGAGGTGCGCGTCGGGGACGAGATTCCCCTTCGGCGCATGCGCGTCGGCGAGCTCGCGATACAGTGCGAAGAACTCCGGTCCTTCCGAGAGGACACGCGCCTGGGGGAGCCGGAGAAGGTTCTCGACGTTCGCCAGGGCTTCGTTCGCTTCCAACGGATGATCGAAGACCGCGGGGTGCGTCGCGATCCGCAGGTAGGCCATGACCGTCGGCCAGGCCAACACGAGAACCTCGTCGTCCGCCGCGCAGTTCTCGAGAAAGGTGACGGCCCGGCTGTGGAACTCGCTCGTGGCGTCCGACGCGTAGAGCAGGATGTTCGCGTCGAGAGCGTAACTCACCGACGCCGCCCCTTCCCGTCTCGCCGGTCGCGGTCCATCACGTCGAGCAGGTCACTCGTCGAGGAGAGGTCGTAGCGCGCGCCCATCTCCCGCACCGTCCATTCGAAGGGCGGGCCCTCCGGGCGAGCGGACTCCTCCGCTTCGAGCGCCCGCGCGAGGAGGTCGGAGACCAACCTTCCGAGCGACTTGCCCTCGCGCCGCTGGAGGTCCTTGAGCTGTGCCAGGACCGGGTCATCGATGTCGATCGTGGTTCGCATGATGTGTGATGATATCTAGTCGCGCATCAGATGTCAAGATGAAGTGGCGCGTTCGCGGTTCCTGTGGAGTTTCGGGGCCGCGTCCGCACGGTCGGTGTTCGGCGAGCCAGACCCTGTTCCCCCGCGGAACTTCCCCAGCAGGAATTCCGACATCCCGACTTCCCCTGCGGAAGTGGCCGAGCCCTGTATCCTGACGCGGCATCAGCACGGTCGAGCCCACACGCACGCGAGCCCGGACCCCGCCAGAAAGCCCACCCATGACCACACCTCTCCGCTGGGGCATCCTCGGTGCCGGCATCATCGCCAACAAGTTCGCCGACGCGGTGCGGCGCGAGGCCGGCAACGAGCTCGTCGCGGTGGCGTCGAAGACCCCGGACAAGGCCCGCGACTTCGCCGCCCGCCACGGCATCGAAGCCGCGCCCGACTACGACACCATGCTGGCCGACCCGCGCATCGACGTCGTCTACGTGGCCACTACGCACAACTTCCACCACGAGAACGCGCGCCGGGTGCTGGAACACGGCAGGCACTGTCTGGTGGAGAAGCCCTTCACCGTGAACGCCGCGCAGGCCGAGGACCTGGTCGAGCGCGCACAGGAGCGGGGCCTGTTCCTCATGGAGGCCATGTGGTCGCGCTTCCTGCCCACCTGGCAGGCCGTGCGAGCGCGGGTGGCCGACGGCGTGATCGGGGAGGTCCGGCAGATCGACGTCACCTTCGGCGGCATCGTGCCACCGCATTACGAGCGCCGCCTGAAGGAGCCCGAACTCGCCGGCGGCGTCACGCTCGACATGGGCGTCTATCCCATTGCATTGATCTGCCACGTGCTCGGCGAACGCCCCCGCCACGTCGAGTCGATGACGCGCATGAGCACGACCGGCGTGGACGAGGTCGCGTGCTACCTGTTCCGCTTCCCCGGGCAGTGTCTGACCACGATCAGCACGAGCTTCGACCTGTGGATGCCCGCGCGCGCCGCCTTCCACGGCACGCGCGGGACGATCGAGCACGCGGACTTCCCGTGGAGCGAGACCTTCCGCATCCACCATCACGGCGGAACGGGTCAGGTGGACGAGGTCGAGGAAATCCACACGCCGCTCGAGGAGAACGGCTTCGTCTACCAGGTGCGCGAGGTCGCGGCCAGGATCGCAGCCGGTGCGACGGAGAGCGGCGTCGTGCCGCTGCACGAGACGATCGAGATCATGCATTTGATGGACGGGATGCGGGAGCGCTGGGGTCTGCGGTATCCGTTCGAGTGACCGGTCGACGGATCACGAGCGGCCCTGGGCCGCACGCGCCGTTGCCGGCTTCGCAAGGCCGGTGCGCCGCCGGAACACCATCCACGCGCACCAGAACACAGCGCTCAGGCCGACGGCCGCGGCGATCGCGGGGTAGGGATTCTCGAGGCTGCTCACCGATCCCGAGTACGTGGCCAGCGCCATGTACGGCACGTTCACCGTCAACCACGCCAGCAGGAATCGACGCAGAGGCATTCCGGTCACCCCGGCCAGGCAGGCCGACACCTCGGGCAGCACCGGCACCGCGCGCGACAGGAAGATCACCACCACGCCGTAGGTCCGGAAGGTGGTGCGCATCTCCTCGCGCTCGCCCGCGTCGCGAAGGATCCACCGCACCACGTGCTCGCCCTTCCACCGACTGAGGGCGTAGCCGGTCAGCCCGGCCGCGGTCACGCCGAGGAGTCCGAACACGAACGCGCCGGGGAAGCCGATCAGGTGGCCGCCGAGGATGCTGATCTCGAGCGTCGGGACCGCCACGAACAGATCGGCGAAGAGCAGGGCGCTGAGCGCCGCGCCCACCCACCACGGCGCGCCGTCGCGGCGCACGCTCTCGAGGCCGGCTTCGATCGCGGCCAGGTCGAGCAGCCCCGTGAACTTCGCGATCACGAAGGTCGACGTGAAGAACGCCCCCAGGACGACGACGAGCTTCAGCAGGGCCTTCATGGGGGTGCTCCGGGCGAGAGAACAGGGTGTACACGGCGAGGACGCGGCGAGGCAGCGCCGTCAGGAGGGTTTTCGGTAGGCGGCTGGGGGCGGATGCGGTCGCGGGTGGTCCGTTGCGAAGGGCGCCGCCTCCCCGTGTCACCGGCCCTGTGCGATCGCCCGTCTCCGCGACGTCTACTCCAGCGACGCCGGACGACGCCCGCGTCGTGCGCTTGCCCATCTCCGCCCAACGCCCCGGGAGGTCCTCCATGTCCCGCATCCGTCTGCAGAGACCGGGAGTCCCCCCGGTCTCCCTGCTCCTGCTCGTCGTCGTGCTCGCGACCACGGTTGGTGTCGCCCGCGCGTCGATCCGGCCACGGCTGGACGTCCGGCCCGTCGGCACGCACATGATCCCGGGACCGGGGCAGCCGGTCGAGGAGACCTTTGCCCTGCATCCGGAGATCGCTGGTGTCTTCGACGACTTCGCCGTCGAGGGCGAGGGCTGGATCGCTCTGGAGATCGACGTTCCTCATGGCGTCGCCCTTCGTCCGGGTGAGGAACTCGAATTCGTCGTGCGCGGCATTCCCTCGGGCGACGCCGGACCTCTCGAAGTCGTCTTCACCGTGGACGGCCGGCCAACGCGGAAGTCGTTGGGCCTGCGGCCGCGCCCCGAGCACACCGAGCGCACGATGGTACGGGCACTCGAGGCGACATTCGAGCGGTCGGTGCCCGCACCGGGCATGGACACCGGTTTCGCGCGGCCCGAGCCGGCACCGATCGACGAGCGCTTCCGCGAGCGGCCGTGGCACGAGGCTCGCCCCGATCCCGACGCGCCGGAACCGGATCTCCAACGCCGCCAGTCGCTCACGGTGCGCGGCTCCTTCGGCTACCTGCGCGAGAGCGGACCCTACCTCGGCGCGGACGGTGCTACCGTACGCGTCTACGACGCCGATTTCGGCAGCGACGAACTCCTGGGAACCGTGGTCCTCGGGCCGAGTGGCAACTTCGAACTGAACGTCTCCGAGGACGAGACCTACCCCGACATCTACGTCGAGTTCGAGTCGGCCAATGCCCGCGTCGAGACCGAGGACTCGGGAATTCTCGAGCTGAACTTCAAGTGGAAGACGCAAACCTACGAGGAGTTCTCCGGTTCGCTGCTCGACGTGGGAGCGCTCACGCCGTCGAACTACAACGGGCAGGTCGGCCTGCACATGTTGTCGACCCTGACCAAGGGCTGGCGCTATCTGAACGACCTGGGCTACGACATTCCCAGCGTCGACGCGATGTATCCCGTCGGAGACGGTGGTGCCTTCTACGACGGCGAGATCAACCTCAGCTTCGACCGCCGTTGGCGCGAGGATACGATCCTGCACGAGTACGGCCACCACGTGACCGACACCTTCGCCGGCATCGTCGCGCCGAGCTACTGCAACGGCGTGTGCGACGGCGACGACTGCGGCCATTGTATCTGGTGCGACGAAACGCCCTCGGATGCGTGGCAGGAAGGATTCGCGAGCTGGGTGGGCGAGATCGTCCAGGACGCCTGGCCGGGGGCCTACGGCTACGCGCCCGCCTACACGCGCAGCGCCGAGGACATCGCGCCCTTCGGTTGCATCGGCGTGAACAGCGATCCCTGCCTCTGCGGTCCCCAGGCGACGGAAGGTTTCTTGTGGGCCCTGCTCACCGACATCTACGACGTCACGCCGAACGAGCCCGACGAGGACACGATCGCCGGCGACTGGGGTGACCCGCTGGGGATGGGGCCGGAGGAGATCCTCGCGACCGCGGCCAACAGCGATCCGACCACACCGGCAGCCTTCGTGGCCGCGTTCAGTCAGGCCCACGCCGCCGAGGGCGAAGACCTCTGGGAGACCTTCGTCAACAACGGCTGGAACATCGACCAGCAGAAGCCGGGCTCACCCTCGGGCCTGTTCAGCACCACCCACCAGATCGGCCAGGCCAACATGTCGGCCCAGCCCTGGATCAACTTCGTCTGGCAGACCGCGCCCGACGACTGGTCCGGGATCGGTGGCTACAGTTACGAGATCTCGGCCGGCGCTCCCGTGCCTCCGGACGACGTACAGGACATTCCGAAGTTGAACAACTGGGTGGTGACGCCGGTCGAGCCAGGCGCGGCCTACTACTTCACGCTGCGCGCCGTCGATCGTGTGGGTCGCTGGAGCGACGACTACGCGACCGCCGGTCCCTACTACATCCGCGAACCCGGTCCGGCCGATCTGGAGGTCGCCGCGCGCCCCGGGTGGCTGTTGCCGATCGTGCCCCTCGACGAGCCGTCCGCGACGCCGACCAGCATCTCGCTTCCCGACCTGTTGAACGGAAACACCTTCTTCTACGTGAACCTCTCCGGTGCGAACGACGGCGAGTCCGACGCCGTCGCTCCCTTCGACGTGGAGTTCCGCATCGACGGCGAGGTGGAGCGCATGTTCACGCAGACCACCGACGTCGCCGCCGAGGGCGGCCTCTTCGAGTTCGTCAACGAGCCGAACTTGGTCGTCACCGGCGGCCTGCACACCCTCGAGATGCGCATCGATCCCGGTGGTGCGGTCGACGAGCAGACGAATGTCAACAACTGGCTGGCGAACCAGTGGGCCTTCGCCCCGGAGTCAATCTCGAAGATCGGTCCGCTGCTGCGTCCGGCCCCGCCGGACATCGACGGGGGTCACGACGCGATGAACCTCGGGCAGTTCCCACCCGTGAGCGTGGCCAAGGACAACTGCGACGGGTTGCGCCTGCCGGTCGCCCAGCGTTCCGGCGCCGACCCGCGCTTCGTGGCGATCTCGGCCCACTTCGTCGATGCCGGTGAGAACATCGACCTGGGTATGTACCCGCGGACCACGTCGTCGAACCTGGGCTTCGGGTGGAACACGGAACTGGCCTCCTCGTCGGCGCCGGCCGGAAGCATCGATGCGGTGGTCGCGAACGGTCACGCGGTGTCGGACGGCTTCGTGGACGTGGGCATCTACAACGCGAGCGATCACGTTGGTGGGTACTACGCGGACTACGTGGAGAGCCAGGACGCCGTGGTCGGAGGCACCGAGGCCATCTCGTTCCTGCCGAACGAAATGGTCCAGATGCGACACTTCGACATCGGACTCTCGCAGGCCAGCTTCGTGGTGAAGCTCGCCGTCGGCGACGACGGCCCGTTCGACCTGTACTTCTTCGAACCGTCCACCTTCTACGCGAGTCTCGAGGACGCCGACACGACCGCGACGACCGATGCCCAGGGCGAGGCCGTGCTGGAATTCTCGTCGACCCAACCGGGCAAGGGTCTGCTGGTGATCGCCCGCGACCCCGGAGCGGGGGCCGAAGCCCTCGAGGTGTCGCTCGAGATCCAGGCGTCGTCGGGGAACTGGACGCTGGTACCGGCCCCGAACTGGTTCGACGCCCTCGTCCCGCTGCCGAACGACTTCGGCCGCCCGGGCGAGGTCCCGGCGCCGACGACTCTGGTCGGCGACTTGGCGTCGACCTGGCTGAACTTCTCGGTCTTCAACTCCTCGACGGACGACGCCGGCGACACCTTCGCCAATCTCTACTACGACGACACCTGCTTCGCGACGGAGGTCGTCCCGCCGATCGAGGGCGGCGCCTTCGGCACCTTCAACGCGACCGAGGCGGTGACCATCCCGGGAGGCCGGCATACGCTGTGGGTGCAGATCGATCCCGACGGCCGTGTGGGCGAAGCCAACGAGACCGACAACTTCTTCGCGCGGCAGTGGGTCTTCGAGCCGCAGGTGCTCGGTCTTGGCGAAGTGACCGAGCGTCAGGTTCCGGGATCGCCGAGGGCCGGCTGGGAGTACGGTCTCATCGACCCGGAGATCGGGATCGTCGGCGACGAGAACACCACGCCGGGCATCGATCCCACCCCCTTCCTCAACTGCGATGGCCTCCGGCTGCCGGCTGCCGCCCGCGACGGCACCGCGCCCGCCTTCATGGGTTTGGCCGTGATGCCGCCGCAGCAGGGTGTCGACGTCGATCTCAAGCTCTTCGAGGCCTCGACCGGTCCCGAGGACGGTTTTGACGACCCGATCGCCTTCTCGCACGCACCGAGTACGACGTCGGACTTCGTGATCGTCGATCTGACTGCGGTCGAGCCGCGTCCCTTCGACGTCGGCATCTACGGTCCCGAGGAGGGGTTCGAAGGGGAGGAGGTCGATCCCGTGAACGGCCTCGCGCGTGCGGTCGACGCGCAGTACCTGGCCCACGCCGCCGCCTCGGTCGATCTCGGGTCGGATCCCGAGGGCGAGCGGGGGCTCTACACGATGGAGAACAACGAGATCCTCCATCTCTACGCGATCGAGCTCTCACCGCGGACGATGAACGTGCGCCTGATCCCGCAGGATGCGAACGTCGACTTCGGCATGGCCCTCATGTCCGCCCAAACCTTTGTCGGCCAGGGCGACGCGCCCGACGATGCGAGGGCCCAGGCCGTCGGCGCCGGGGAGGTCGAGGAGTTCACGACCACGATCTCGCAGGCAGGCGTGTACGTGCTGGCCGTGTTCAAGGACGCGCGCGAGGACGCCTTCGACCAGGGTGGCTACAGGCTGGCCTTCGCGCCGGACACCGTGACGAGTGTCTCGCCGGGCCAGGGTGTCGACCAGGTGATCGCGCTCGCCGCGCCCTCGCCCAACCCGATGGACGGGAGCACGGTGGTCGCGTGGAACCTGCGACACGATGCGCATCTCCGCGTCGAGATCTTCGACGCGCGCGGTCGACGGGTGCGTCAGCTGGTCGACGGGAATCTGCCGCCGGGACGCCGCGAATTGGTGTGGGACGGTCGCGACGACGCTGGCCGCCGCGTCGGCCGGGGAGTCTACCTGCTCCGCGCGACGGCGGCAGGCGAGGTCCGGAACCGTAAGCTCACCGTGATCCGCTGACGCGGACGTCGCCGGGTCGGTGGGCCCCGGTCGTCGGTCGACGGCCGGGGCTTCTCCTCGTCGGGGCAATGGGAGCACGTACGAGGGGTCGGGCCTCAGTGCCAGTCGCCCACGAGCTGCATCGCCGCCCACGCGAAACCCGGAGCGCGAGGCACGTCGCGGTCGGACGGCGTCAGACCACCGAGGGCGCGGGCCGCTCCGTCGGCACCGTTCGACGCTCCACGCAGGCTCGCGAGCTGTGCGCGCCGCAGCGACTCGTCCTTCGGCAGACCGCGCGCGAGGTTCGCGTAGAAATCTCGCATGAGCGAGGCCGTGGGCTCGTCGGGCACGTCCCACAGCGAAGCGACGATCGAGCGCGCGCCGGCGTACTGGAACGCGCGTGTCAGTCCCGCCATCCCCTCGGGCCCGAGTTCCTTGCCGATCGCGGTCTGGCACGCACTGAGCGTGACCAGTTCGGCATCGAGACGCACGTCTTCGAGGATCTCCCACGCCTGGAGCAGGCCGTTCTCGTCAGCCGCCTGGTCCGGTCCGGGTTGCGTGAGCACCAGCGCGGACGCCGAGGGGATCTCACGATCGGCCACCGCATGACACGCGAAGTGGAGGATGTCGACGTCGGAGCCGAGCGCCTTCACCCGCTCCTCGGTCGCCGACGGCCCGACATGGACCTCGACGGAGGGCGCGAACAACGAATCGAGAACGGCGACCTCGCGCCTGGTTCCGGGAAGCGGTTCGAGCGTGTAGCCGCGCTGGCGCAGCGCGACGATCGGTGTCGACACGGGCGCGGTGGCCGGGGAACCGGCGTCGTAGACCGGATCGCCGAACGCCACGACCCGGGCGTGCGCGGCGTCGAAGTCGTCGCGTCGATCGATCAGTCGCGCGTACAGCGTGGCGGAGTCGACGGTGTGCAGCGGCAGGTGTTCGATCAGGTAGTGGCCGCCGTCGTCCTTCAAGGCGGCGAAAGGCAGCACGCGGAGCGGCCCGGCTGGGGAGATCAACAGGCGGTCCGCGGCCTGCAGGTGCTTTGCCCACGGTGCGACGAGAGCGGAGTGGAGTTCCGATGCCACGTCGTCGACGGTCGCGCGCGCCGCGCCGCGGGCGATCGCCTCGCGCAACCGGGTGACCTTCTCCTCCAGGGCCTCGGTCCCGATCGGGGACACGAAGGCTTCCACCTCGCGGGCGCCGGTCCCCGCGGGCACGACGAAGGCCGTCG
>DATFKK010000148.1 GCA_035268685.1 Candidatus Krumholzibacteriia bacterium
GGGTCGGGTGCTGCCCGCGTCGTCGACGTCGAGCGTACGGGCTCTTCCCCTTCGAGCCCCTCGCACCGATACGTGCTGCGAACGATCGTCCGCACTCACGTCGCTTGGGCGAACCACCCACTTCCGGTGCGGAAGGCGGCGGGGAAGAATTGCGGGATCCCGACTTCCGCGGCGGAAGCGACCGACTTTCCCCGCGGAACATCCACAGGTGTCACGACGTCGGAGCACTTCGGCCGGTCCTCGGGAATGTGGACCCGGTGGGTCCACCCCCATGCACATCCTCTCGACCTCCACTAGCGTGGAGCCTTCGGCCGCAGTCCCCGCATGCCCCTTCCGACCCTCTCAGGAGTCGCTCATGAACCCGTCCGTCATCCTCCCCGTGGCCATGGTCGTCGTCGCCGGCGCGGCGGTAGCGAGCCAACCGGCCTTCAACGGCCAGCTCGCCGGCCTGCTCGGATCGCCCTTCCGGGCCGCGCTCGTGAACTTCGTGGCGGGGACCGTGGTCCTGCTCGCGATCGTGACGGCGATGACGATCCGCGACGGGAGCGTGCCGTCGGGCGAGACGGTGGCGCGAGTGCCGAAGCACCTGTGGGTCGTGGGCGGCGCGCTCGGCGCGCTCTTCGTCACGACGGCGGCGTGGGCGACGCCGAAGATCGGGGCCGGGGCTTTCTTCGCCACGCTGATCGCCGCGCAGCTCGTCGCGGCCATGCTGCTCGACCACTTCGGGCTGCTGGGGCTGCAGGCAAAGGCCATCTCGTGGGCGCGGGTGGGCGGCGCGCTGATGCTGGTCGTGGGCGCTACGCTGGTGGTGCGGGGTTAGGGCGTCGCGAGCAACAGCTGCAGCGCGCTCCGGCTACCACCAGGTCCTGCAGACGATCCTCCCGGTGCGCTACGGCGGTTCGTACGGCAACGGGTCCGAGACGTGGAACGTGCTCGTCGACCATCCGGTCACCGAGAACCTGCCGTCGAGCTTCGGGACCGAGTCGTCGAACCAGTACTCGATCGTGGCCCCGAAGTCGGGCGCGACGCAGCTGGTCCGTGGCAGCCGCTCGGGCGCGAGCGTGGTCACCTGGGCTCGAACCGGCCGCGTCGTGAGCCTGAACATGGCCGCCGAGTACAGCGATCGCGAGGTCTGGAACGCCGACCTCGACCAGCTCTTCGTCGACGCGGTGGGGTTCGTGGCGAAGCGTTGAATCGATTCACGGGGGATGAACCGACCGGACGGCGCGCGGAGCCGACTTCCGCCGCGGAAGCGCTGTCCGCCGAGCCCGACTTCCGCCGCCGAAGCGCACCCACGCAGAACGGGGCCCCGCCACCGCGGAGCCCCGTTCCCCTGGACCGACGATGACGAGCCGCGACCTCAGTCGCTGCTGCCCATCATCTCCTCCTTCAGCTCCTCGTAGTCGAGCTCGTACGACGGCTTCTCCTCGCCGTCCTCGAGGAGGAAGTGGTTCATCCAGCGCTGCAGGCGCAGCGAGTAGTCGAGCTTGCCGGCGGCCTTGCGGTTGCCGTGACCCTCGCCGGGGTACCACACCAGGCGCACGGGCGCGTCGGCCATGTGCTCGAAGTACCGGTACATGATCATCGACTGGGTCGGGTGCACGCGCGGATCGTCCTTGCCGTGCAGGATCAGCAACGGGGTCTCGCTACCCTTGGCGTGGTAGATCGGGCTGCGCTCGAGGAAGAAGTCCCAGTCGGTGTAGACCTTGCGCGGGTTCTGGTGCACGAGCTGCGACTCACGCGGGATGTCGGTGGTGCCGAACTTCGAGTACTGCTCGCTGATGCCGACGAACATCACGCTGGCCTGGAAGTGCTCGCTGAGCTTCGTGGCACCCCAGGCGCTGGCGTAGCCGCCGTAGCTGCCACCGGTGATGCCCACGCGGCCCTCTTCGACCATCCCCAGCTCGATCAGGTCGTTCACGCCGTCGACGACGTCGTCGAACTCCTTGCCGCCGGGATCACCCTGGCTGGTCATGGTGAAGTCATAGCCCCGGCCGGTGCTGCCGCGGTAGTTCGGGTACCACACGAAGTAGCCCTGCGCGGCCATGTACTGCCCGGGACGCGAGTACCAGGTCTTCCAGCCGTTGCGCTCATGGGCCTCGGGTCCGCCGTGGATCACCGCGACCAGCGGATAGACGACGCCGTGCTGGTAGTCGACCGGCTGGATCAGGATGCCGTGCAGCTCCATGCCGTCACGCGCGGTCCAGGTGTGCACGGTCTGGTCGCCGAGGTCGATCTCGCTCAGCCACTCGTTGTGGACGGTCGCCCGCTCGGGATCCTGTGCCGTGCGACCCACGAACACCTCACCCGGATGTTCGGGGCTTTCGCCGACGAAGGCCATGTGCTCGCCGTCGTCGGTCACGCTCATCGACAGGAGCACGGGCTGGCCCTCGTCGACCAGCACGTTCGGCTCGCCGCCGCTCGCGGCGATCTCGCCCACCTGCGTGTGCACGTTGCTGTCGAGCAGGTAGAGGATCGTGTCGTCGTCCCTCCACGCGACGCCGTTCACGTGACCCTCCACACCGGGCATCAGGTTGGTCGGCTCGCCGCCGGTGGCGCGGGCAACCATGAGCTGTCCCTCGGCGGGATCGTGGATGTCGACGGCACCGATGAACGCCACGTGCTCGCCGTCGGGGCTGAAGGCCGCCTGGCCCAGCTTGCCCTCGGTCTCGATCTGGCCGGCGATGTCGCCGGTCACCAGGTCGACCAGCGTGTACGTGCGGAACATGTAGTGCAGGTCGATCCGCGAGTCCTCGGCGATGCTCACGAGCACGTGGTCGTGGCCGGGTCGGTAGTGCAGGTCGTCGGGATGTCCCTCGAGCTCGATGTGGCGCGGGTCCAGGTCACCGTCGGTGCGGAAGTCGTCGAGGTCGACGTTCACCACGTACAGCTGATTGTTCTTGATGTTCTCCTCGTAGAACTCCATGTCGAAGCCCTGTTCCTCGAGCTCCTCCTCGCGCTCGGTCTCGCCCTCGCGCGCCAGGAAGGCCACGCGGGTGCCGTCGTCGTTGAACGCGTACTCGGCGATGCTCTCGTCGTGCTCGAGGATCTTGCGGGCCTCGCCACCGCTCGCGCTGATCACGTACAGCGAGCGGTTGTCGTCGCCCTCGCGCTCCGAGAGGAAGGCGACGTGCGAGCCGTCGGGCGTCCAGCTCACGCTGCTGACGCTGACCTCGCCGGTGACGAAGGGACGACTCTCGCCGGCCTCGACGTCGTAGACGTGCAGCTCGACCCAGTTCGGACCGTTGTCGTCGACCATCGGCTCGCGGGGCACGCTGAGCGTGTAGGCCACGTGGCTGCCGTCGGGCGAGATCGCGGCCGAACGCACCGACTGGATCTTGGCGACGTCGAACGGCGTCATGCCGCGGGCCTGCACGTTCGACGCGGCGAACGTCAGTCCGAGCGCGAGGGCCATCGTGAGCGACGCACGGAATCGATTCCGCATGGCGTTTCCTTCGGATGGGAGTGGGGCAGAAAGGGTTGTTCGGCGGGCCCTGACGAGGGTCTCCGGCCTTCGGATTCGGAATCCAAAGGGTAGGACGGCCCCGCGCGCGGAGCAACTCGCCACGCTGCGGAACCTGCGACACCGGAAGGGGTTCAGTCGCCCGGCCGGACCTGGCCGCAGGTGTCCACGTGCCGGGCGTGCTGGCAGCGGATCACCTCGTTGTGGAACAGAGCCTCGGTCACCACGCCCACGAACTGGGCCTCGGCTCCGTGCAGACGGAATGCGGGCCCGCCGCACAGTCCGGCCAGCCGCCCCGGCATGACCGCGCCCTCCATCAACGCCGAGAAGCGACGCGCCACGGTTTTCTCGACCACGAACGAGTACTGCACCTGCGCCGGCCATTGGTCCTGCGGGAATCCCAGGACGGTCACGCGATCCCCCGGTTCGGCAGCCGGTGCCGGCCAGTGGAGGGGGTTGTGGAAGGTCCATTCGTCGCCGAGGTGCACGAGCTCCTCGGGCTCGAGCCGTAGCGTGGCCAGATCGTGTCGTCGATCGATGCACAGCAGCCGGTCGGAGAGGTCGTCGACCTTCATGTTCCCGAGCCACACCTCGGCGCCGGGATCGCTGCGGAAGCGCTCGAGACACTCGTCGACGACGTGCGCGACGGTCACCGCGAAGGGACGGTCGATCCACAGCAACGACGCACTGGCGTTGCGGATCGGTCCGGTGCCTTCGTGTTGCGACGGGACCAGGGCGATGGGAAGGGAATGGCTGCGAAGGCCGGGCGCGGCACTCATGGCCAACAGGCTAGGCCGTCGTCGCGACCTCGCCAGCGATGCGCTGCAATCGTTCCCAGAGGTCTTCGACGTGCCGCCGCTGGGTGCGCGCGTTGCCCACGGCCATGCGCAGGGCGAAGCGCGGGTCGCCGCCGCGCTGGACCACGGTGTGCGACACGAAGGAACGGCCGTCCTCGTTCAATCGGTCCATGATCGCGGTGTTGTGCGCCCGCAGCGCGTCCTCGTCGCCGGCCATGGCGGGCGGCACGTGGCGGTACAGCACCGTGCTCATGGGCGCCGGAACGAGGCGTTCCCAGTCCTCGCTCGCATCGATCCAGCCGGCGAAGACAGCGGCCAGGTCGACGTGGTGTTCGATCAACGCCGCAATCCGGTCCCGACCGAACCAGCGCAGCACGAACCACAGCTTCAGCGATCGGAAGCGGCGGCCGAGCGCCACGCCGTAGTCCATGAGATTGCGCGCGACGTCGTCCTCGGGCGTCATCAGGTAGGGCGGCACCAGCGAGAACGCGGCGCGGAAGGCGCTCGCATCGCGGTAGAGCAGCACGCTGCAGTCCATGGGCACGAACAGCCACTTGTGCGGATTGACCACCAGACTGTCGGCGCGGTCGACGCCGTCGAGCACCCAGCGGAAGCGTTCGCTCGCCGCCATGGCGCCACCGTAGGCCGCGTCGACGTGCAACCACAGGCCTTCCTCGGCGCACACGTCGGCGATGGCCGCCACCGGATCGACCGACGTGGTCGAGGTCGTGCCCGTGGTCGCCACCACGGCCATCGGGACCACGCCGTGCACGCGGTCCTCGGCGATCGCCGCGCGCAGGGTCGCCGGGTCGAGGCGGAAGTCGTCGTCGACGGCCACGCGCCGGCATCCCTCCACGCCCAGCCCGAGCACGATGCACGCCCGCTCGACCGAGCTGTGTGCCTCTTCACTGCAGTACACGCGCAGGGGCGGACGCCCGGCGAGGCCCTTCTCGCGCACCGCGCCGTCGGTGATCCGGTGCCGCGCGGCGGCCAGCGCAACGAGCGTGCTCGTGCTGGCCGTGTCCTCGATGTGGCCCTCGAACCGTTCCGGAATCCCCAACAGATCGCGCACCCAGGAACAGGTACGGAGTTCCAGTTCGGTGGCCGCCGGTCCGGTGCGCCAGAGCATGGCGTTGTCGTTCAGGGTGGCGATCAGCGTCTCGGCCAGGATGCCCGGACCGCTGCCGGTGTTCGAGAAGTAGGCGTGGAAGCCGGGGTGGTTCCAGTGCGTCGTGGCCGGCACGATCAGACGGTCGAAGTCCGCCAGGATCGTGTCCATCGACTCGCCGTGTTCGGGAGCCCGCGCGGGAAGTTGCGCCGAGACCTCGCCCGGGCGCACCTTGGCGAGCACCGGCAGGTCCTCGACGCGGCCGACGAAGTCGGCGATCCAGTCGGCCACGGCGTGGGCGTGCCGCCGCAACTCGTCGGGGTGCATGTCGTTGGTCTCGACGGATTCGTCCATGCGCAGGTCCTTCGTTCGGTCGCCGACGTTCGGTCGTCCCGATGGTAGTGGCAGCCGCGACGCCTGACGACCCACACCCCTCCCCGGAAGCCCCCGCATGCAGGACCTCGTCCGCACCGAGATCCGCCCGCCGCTGGCACGCATCACCATCCGCGGCCGGCGTCACCTCGACGGCCCGCTGGTCGACGCCCTGCACCGGGCCTGGGACGCCGTCGACACACGCGACGACCTGGAACTCGTGTCCTTCGACAACGAGGGCGACGACTTCCTGGTCGGCGTCGACGGCCGGTGGGTGGTCGAACGCATGGAAGCCGACGACCTGGCGGCGATCGAGGACTTCGTGCGCAACGGCCAGGGCTTCCTCCGGCGGCTCGACTCCGCACGCCCACGCACGCTGGCCCGCGTGCGCGGCTTCGCCACCGGCGCCGGAGCCGAGTGGATCGCCGCTTGCGACGCCGTCGTGGCCACGCCCGACGCCCGCATCGGCCTGCCCGAGACGGGCCTGGGCATCCATCCCGCGCTGGGGGGAACGCAGCGGTTGCCGCGGCGGATCGGCTTCGCGGCCGCCCGCTGGGCGATCCTCACCGGGACCTACGTGAGCGCGGCCGGCGCGCGCACCCTGGGCCTGGTCGACGGCCTCGACGACGAGGACGACCGGACGGCCGCCACCGCCAGCGCGTGTCGGGCCGCACGCGTCGCGCGGGCGCCGCACCGCCGCGAGGGACTCGATGACGCCCTGCTGCGCGCCTTCGAACACCGCACCCTGCCCGAACTCTGCGGCGGGCCCCGTCCAGACGATCCCCCCGATCTGCAGCGCGCCCTGCGCCGCGTCGCCCGCCGGGCTCCGGTGGCGCTGCGCGTGGCCGACACCCTGCTCCACCTGTCGACGGAGACCGAACTCGAGCAAGGACTGCAGCGCGAGGTCGACGAACTGGCGACGGTCTACGCGACCCGCGACGCACTGGCGGGGATGCGGGCGAGCGCAGCCGGGCGCCGCGCCACCCGCTTCCACGGTCACTGAGCCGTCGACCGGTCGGGCTTCGGCACGATCTCGAGCGACGTGCGGGTCGAGTGTCCCGCCACGTCGGGCAGGTACATGGCCATCGCCCGCGCCGGCGCCACGTGGAACACACCCGGCGACTCGGCCACGAGCTCGTACTCGATCACGTGCTCGCCCTCGGACAATGCGTCCAGGAAGAAGGCCGTGCGGTCGTCGCGCACCTCGCGGTGGCCCGACGTCCGGCCGAACGACGTGAAGCCGCTACGCTGTTCGAGCGGCTCGGCGCCCGCCGGACGCGGATCCTCCACGATCAGGAAGTCGACGTCGTGGTCGAGGTCCAGACGCAGCCGCACGCGCAGACGGTCGCCGCTGCGCACGGTGTCGCCGTCGTCGAGCGGAACCTCGAAGTCGACCACACCGGCACCGAGGGTCCGGCGCGGATCCAGACGCACGACCTCGCGCTCGATGCGGACCACGTTGCCCGCCGCCTCGATCTCGCGCGCGCGGCTGAAGGCGTCGGCCTCGTAGGTCACATAGGCGCGGCCGGTGCCCTCGAGTTCGAGCTCGAGGGCGCCGCCGTCGAGCACCGTGGCCGGAAGCGCGAAGCGGCCGCCGCCGTCGACCACCTCGTCCGGACGCACACGCACCCGCACGAGTTCGTCGCCGTCCTGGCGGGCCACGAAGGTGTAGTCGGGCGTCAGCTCGTCGCTGCCGCGCAGGTGATCGCACAGGGCGTACAACGCGTGCGCGCTGCTGCGCGTGCTGTCCCACTGGTGCCCGCGACGGTTGAGCACCAGCCACCGGGCCACGGCGTCGCGACGCGGATGGTCGGGATCGATCTCGACCATGGCCTGCAGCGCGAACGACGTGGTCTCGACCGCACCGCGGCCACGCCACCAGTAGTTGCTGGTCACACCCCAGTGCGCGGTGTCGACGTCCGGATCGAGGCGCACGTCGTTCTCGAGCGTGCGCAGCAGCGTGGCGGCACGGTCGCTCGCCCCGAAGTGGTGCAGGGCGATCGCCGTCAGCGCCCGCGCGTAGGGTGTGAGCTCGTCGCGGCGGTCGAGCAGATCGTTCGCCCAGCGGCGCATGGCGTCGTCGGGGCGCGCGTCGCCGTGCAACGCGACGTCGGCGCGGGCGAGCGCGACGAGTGCATAGGACAGGTCGTCGGAACGCGACTCGATCCGGGAGATCTCGGCCCGGAGCGCTTCGCGACCACGGCGCAGGACTTCGCGGTCGACGTCGACGCCCGCGTCTTCAGCCTCGGCCAACGCCACGAGCACGTGGGCCGTCACGTAGGGGTGCGTCGGCCGGTCGCGGCCACCCCACCAGCTCCAACCGCCCTGACCGTTCTGAAGGGCGGCGATGCGATCGAGACCGTCGGCGATCCTGGCGTCGAGCTCGGGATCGAAGCGATCACTGCGCACACCCAGCCGTTCGACCACCGCGCGCACGGCCACCGCGGGCACGAAGCGCGACAGCGTCTGCTCGACGCAGCCGTAGGGATAGTCGGCCAGCGCGGGCAGAGCATCGATGGCCGCCGACAGCATGGTGGGCGCGACCGTCAGCGTGACCACCTCGCTGCCCGGCAGGCGCTCGTCGATCGACGGGAAGGACATCGACGCCCGGCCCGGTCCGACCTCGCGCACCGAGGCCACGTGCAGTCCGGTCCCGAAGGGCAGCAGCTCCACGGTGCGGCGCATCGCGTCCTCACCCTGCTCGCTGCGCACCGCCACCTGCACGTCGACCGCTCCGGGTTCCACGCCGGTGATCCGTCCCTGCTCGTCGCGGACGAGTTCGAAGGACCCCAGTTCGAAGGGAACGCCCAGGTCGAAGTCCACGCGGGCCTGTCCGTGTGCCGGCACGAGCACCGATTCGACCCGAGGGCCGTCGGTCAACCGCTCGACCTCGAGCTGGACAGCCGCCTTCGTCTCGGTGTCGGTCTCGTTGTGCACGATCGCCGCCACCGTGAAGCGATCGTCGGCCCGGAACACGCGCGGATGCTGCAGGCGCACCATCATCGGCTTGCGCGTGCGCGTGGTGGTCTTCGCCGTGCCGACGCGGGTCTGCGGATCGACGGCCAGGACGAAGGCGTTCCACTGCGTGAGCGACTCGGCCAGCGGCACGTCGACGGTGGCCTCGCCGTCGGCATCGGTGGTCACGCCGGTGCGCCACAGGACGGTGGTGCGGAAGTCGGTGCGGACCGAGGCGGGGGTGAACGGCTCCGCGGCTCCCACGTCGTCGGCGACCGACCGGGCCACACGGACGTCGAAGGCGTCGGGGGCCGCGCTCGCCTCCATCATCCGAGTTCCGCGCCGTTGCATGCCGCCACCCTTCTGCCCGATGTCGGCCACCTCCTCGTCCTCGTCGCCCGGCTCGAGCTCCACGTACCCGCCGTGGCGCGCGGCCATCGACTGCGGCACGGCCGCGCGCTCGCGCGGGAAGGCCCGCAGTTCCTGCAGGGGATCGAGTCGCGGGCGCGGGGCGACCTCGAGCAGCGCCTGGTCGACCACCGCGATCGAGAAGGTCGTCGACACGGGATCACCGTTGGCGTCGAGGGCCTTCACGCGCAGCGACGCGTCGGTGCCGGGCGCGAAGTGTTCGCCGGCGAACTCCAGCTCCAGGTCGAGCAGCTTCGACGCCGGAGGCGCGACCACCGTCACCGACGCCCGGTGCACGCGGAAGTCGCCCACGCGCGTGGCCTGGATCTCGAATTCGGGACGGTGCCGGTCGTCGAGTTCGATCTCCAGGAGACGCGAGGTTCCGTTCAAGCGCACGACCTCGGCCTCGGTGCCGCCGGCGTGCACGCGGCTCAACAGCACCGACGCGCCCGGCGTCTCGGACAGCAGCAACACGCGCGCGACGTCGCCGAGCACCTCGGGCTGCTCCACGATCAACTGCACGGCGCTGTCGACCGAGGGGATGTCGCGCGTGCGCGGGTCGGCCACGTAGACGGTGGTCTCCGCTTCCATCTCGTAGCCGCGGCCGTCGACGCCGCGGAAGACCACGCGGTAACGACCGGTGCGTTCGGGTTCGAAATCGATGGTGGCGTGGCCGTCGTCGTCGGTGCGGATCGTGCGCTGCATCAGCGAGCGTTCGGTGCCGTCCTCGTCGCGACGGCGCAACTCCCACGTCCCCTCGTGGGCCACGCCGCGCTGCATGGCGTCGACGATTCGCAGGCGCACGGCGGCGCGATCGCCGGGCGCCACTACGGATCGTTCCGGCGCGAGCCGCGCGGTGAGTTCGGTGTGGCCGATCGTCACCGTTCCCGAGCCGCGCTCCTGCCGACGCGAGACGTCGGTCACCGTGGCCTCGATCCGGTAGCGCAGAGAACGATCGGTCGTGTCGTCGGGGTCGGTCGGCACGCGCAGCGTGGCGCGGCCTTCGTCGTCGAGAACCAGCCGTTCCTCGAGCACGGTCTCGCCCTGCGATCCACCCGGGGGCATGATCCGCAGACGCGAGGCCGACCCGGTGGGTTCGATCGGACGCCAGCGCGGCTGCGGCCACGGCCAGGGGATCTCGAACACAGGGCGCTTCGTCACGGTCACGCGCACGTCGCCGGCCACCGGCCCGCCGAACAGATAGGCAGCCTCGACGTCGACCTCGAGCGTGTCGCCGAGCACATAGCGACGCTCGCGGTCGAGCGCGACGTCGACGGTGAACTCGGGCAGTCGGACCTCGCCCACCTCGAACATCGCCGCGTCCGACCACTGCCCGTCGTCGGTGGCCACCACCTGCACGCGATGGTTGCCGAGCATCGCCGACGCCGGCACGCGGTGGTCGAGCTCGAACGATCCGTTGTCGTCGAGCGTCACGGTGCGTTCGAGCTGCACCTCGCCGTTCGGATCGACGATCGTCACCCGGGCGCGGTCGCCGGCGGGCACGTCGACCCGACGCGCACGCACCGCGAGCTCGCGCACGAAGCCCTGCAGATGCACGGTCTCGCCCGGCCGGTACAGCGGCCGATCGGTCCACAGGAGCGACCGGAAGCTCCGCGCCGGAGCCGTCCAGCCGCGGCCGTGCGGATAGCCGGCGAAGAGGATCGGATGTCCGCCGTGTTCGCCGTGGACGATCATCGCGCGCGCGTGGTCGCCCACCGACACGAAGGCCCGCCCGTCGTCGGCGGTGCGCACGCGTTCGCTTCGCCAGACCATGCGGCGCGCGTTGCCACCGCGTTCCCAGGACCCACGGGCGACGTCCAGCTCGACACCCGCCACCGGTTCGCCGCGGCTCATGTCCACCGCCCACAGCTCGCGGACCGTGTCGTCACGACCGGCCGGCCGGTAGGCACGATCGAGCACACCCAGCGCGCTCACGACGAAGGCCAGGCGTTCGGGCTCGGGTGCCCTGTCGCCGTCGAACACGCGGCCCCGCGCGACGAGCACGTAAACGCCGGGGTCGAGTGGATCGATCCACTGCGCTTCGGAACGTCGCTGGTGACGCTGCCGCCGCGCCGGCCCGTCCTCACGCGCCCTCTGCTCGACGGCGTCGTCGGTGCGGCGCGACCACACGACCTCGCCGGCGTCGGCGACGATCAGCTCGTGCAGCCGTGAAGCGCTTCCGAGTTCGGAGACCGGGCGCAGGTCGTCGTCGAGGTCGATCCGTCGCAGCTCGAGATCCCACCCCGCCAGGTTCCGCCAGTGGAGCCCGAGCCGGTGGTGCGAACCGGGACGGAACAGCTCGTTGCCGGTGAGTTCGATGGCCGGGCTGCGCAGTTCGGTCAGCCGCCGACGTGCCTCGCGTGCGACCAGTCCATCGGCCACGTCCACGGCGTCGACGGCGCGCTCGTAGTAGCCGACGGCGGCGACCAGATCACCCCGGCGCTGGGCCACACGGCCGGCCACGAGCGCAGCGTGGGCCCGTACCCAGGGGTCGTCGGTCCGGCGCAACAGATCGCGGGCCACGCGGGCCTCGAGGTCGCCCTCACCACCGATCGCCACCGCCCCCCCACGCAGATCCGGCGTGGGTCCCGACCGGATGCCGAGGAGACGCACCCCGAGGTCTTCGATCAGCGTGTCCGGAGCCGAGGCCGACACCAGATTCGACCAGATCCGCTCCAGCGTCGCGCGATGCGCAGTCGCCCCCCGGTGCGAAGGACGGGAACCAAGGAGCGCGCGGGCGAGATCGGCGTAGCCCGGGATCGCCGCCTCGATGTCGGTGCGACGCTCCCAGAAGTCCAGCACGGGCTCGATCGGTCCGGGCAGGGTCGCGGCGTCGCGTGAACGCACGAGCTCGGCGTAGGCGCGTGCGCCCCAGGCGTCCCTGGGTTCCAGGGCCAGGCGCTCGAGTTCCTGCCGTGCCTCGGTGCGGCGCTCGGCCGAGGGCTCCGCCTCGCGCTCCGCCTGACGCAGGGTGGCCGCGGCCCGCAACCAGCGGAACCGGCGCGGTTCGACGCCCTCGGGTGCCTGTTCCAGGCCCCGGAGCGCGTCGCGGGCCGCGCGATACTCGCCGTTACGGAAGTCCTCGACGGCGGCCTCGAAGACGACCGCGGGATCCTTCGAGCGGGCGTCGGCCTCCCGCGGCCCGGGCAGGAGTCCCGGATTCGTCGCCATGAACAGGACGCCACCGAGCAGGAGCCCGGCGACGAGCACGAACAGCGGGCGCGGACGCAACGACGGGTGGCGAACGGGGACCATGGTCGTTCCTTCTTCGGGTCGGAGGCTGTGGGCGTGGTCACCGGGATGTACGTCCGAACCCGGTGGTCCATTCCCGACCCGGCCCCGTTCCCACGACAGGGCCGCGTGCACCTGTTACCTTCTGCCGACGGTTCCGTCCCGTCCACGGGACGATTCCTCTCCATTCCACCCGGTTCTCCCGGAGCGATCGGTCCATCATGCGCTCGTCGATCCTCACCCTGCTCCTCGTCGCGCTGGCCACGGCCCCGGCCGCCCACGCTCAACAGAAGACCCTGGCCGACATGCCCGAGATCCCCTCGGGAGACATGAACTACCGGTCGTGGACCTACGTGGAGTACGCGGACGTCGGCGTTCCCGTCTTCGCGATGATTCCGGGCGATGGTCTCTCGGCCGAGGGCTTCCGCGAGCGGCCGAACGGAGAGCCCTCGTGGGGCCGCATGGCGCGCGCGCGCGGTTACAGCGCCTTCATGCTCGATCGCGTGGGCTGCGGAAAGGCCCCGGCGCCGCCCGATCGCGACTTCGGCCGGATCCTCGAAACGGGTCTCTTCGGCGTCTACCAGATCGGCTTCGCCACCAAGGCCGGCACGATGATCGCGCACGGCGACGCAGCCGGGATGGCCGTCCGGGCCCGCAGCTTCGATCCCTCGGTGGCCGCATCCATGGTGCTGATCGACCCGATCGGCCCGCAGGGCGCGCAACCCATGACCGATCTCACGCCCCACGAGGTGCTCGAACGACGGCGCGATCCGAACCACCCGTGGGTGACCTGGGGCTTCGGTCCCGAACACGGCGTGCTGCGCGAGGGATTGGACCTGACGCAGGCCGAGGCCGAGAGCCTCGTGGCGAACCACGAGGACGATCAGCCGGCGTACTGGGCCGGCCTCCTCACCGACATGGATTCCGACTACCGCGTGCGCGAACCCATGCACCTGGACGGCCTGCCGGTGCTGGTGATCCGGACACCCGCCGCCGACGAGGAACAGATCGAGCGCGAGGAGCACGTGGTGCGCTGGATGACCGAGCGCGGCATGCGCGTCGACCGGCTCGATCTGTCGTCGCACCCGACACTGGGGAACACCAGTGGTCTGCCCTGGGCCGGCGATCTGTCCGACGAGGTCTTCGAGGAGATCTGGACCTGGTACCACGACCTCGACGGCGTTCCCGTGCTCGCAGGACGGTGATCGTGTCCGACTGCGTCTTCGACATCGAAACCGCCCCTCTGCCCGACGCCGAGATCCCACCCGCCTTCGTCGACAAGCTGCGCGAGGAGTCCGACCCGGACGGCCCCGATGCCTGGCGCGAACGCCTGGGGCTGTACGCGCTGTCGGCCCGGGTGGTCGTGATCGGAATGCTGAACCCGGCGTCCGGTCGCGGTGTCCTGCTCCACGACGACGAGCACGGAGCGCTCGGTGACCTCGACCTGCCCGACGACACCCGCTTCGAGGTGATCGGTGGCGACGAAGCGGCGATCCTGACGCACTTCTGGGATCGGATCGTGCCCTTCCGCCGGGTGATCACCTACAACGGTCGGGGATTCGACGTACCCTTCCTCATGCAACGCTCCCTGGTGCGAGAGGTCCCGATCCGCGCCAATCTCATGCCACCGCGCTTCTTCCTCGACCGCAACCACCTGGATCTGCAGGACGTGCTGTCGATGTTCCGGGCCACGCGCCCCTTCGGCCTGTCGGCCTGGACCCAGGCGATCGGCGCCTCCAGCCCCAAGGACGGCTCGGTGGCCGGGGCCGAGGTGGGCGAGGCCTTCGCCGCCGGCCGCACCGGCGAGATCGTCGAGTACTGCGCACGCGACGTCGTCGCCACGGCCCGCCTGGCCGAGAAGACCGCGGAGCTGTGGGGCCCCATGCTCGGCCGATGACCCCGACCGCACCCGGAGAACCATGACCGAACCCGCATTCCAGGACCTCTACCCGGAACCCTACGCCCAGTGCTACGGTTGCGGCCGGCTGAACGAACAGGGCCTGCAGATCAAGAGCCGGTGGGAAGGCGACGTGTCGGTGTGCCACTACACGCCGCGCCCCGAGCACACCGCGGTCCCCGGCTACGTGTACGGAGGGCTGCTGGCGTCGCTGGTCGACTGCCACGCCACCGGCACCGCCGCGGCCGCGGCCACACACGCGCATGGCGATCCGTTGCGTGCCGACACCATCCGCCGCTTCGTCACGGCGCGCCTCGAGGTCGACTACCGCGCGCCCACGCCGCTGGGCGTGGAACTCGAACTGCGCGCCCGACCCGTCGAGGTGAAGGGCCGCAAGGTCGTCGTCGACATCGAACTGCTGGCCGAAGGAAGAGTCACCGTGACCGGCCATGCGATCTGTGTCGAGGCACCGTCGTCGCTGATCGACGACGGCTGATTCCGAATCCCCGAGCCCACGAGGTGCACCGTGACGCGACCCTTCGACGACACCGACCTGCTCTGCGTGAACGCGATCCGTGCCCTGGCGATCGACGCGGTCGAGAACGCGAACTCCGGACATCCGGGGATGCCGCTCGGGGCTGCGCCGATGGCCTACGTCCTGTGGTCGCGCCACCTGCGCCACGACCCGACCGACCCCCAGTGGTTCGACCGCGATCGCTTCGTCCTGTCGGGCGGGCACGGGTCCATGCTCCTGTACGCGCTACTGCACCTGAGCGGCTACGACCTGTCGCTGGACGAGATCCGTGCCTTCCGACAGTGGGACAGCCGTACACCCGGCCACCCCGAGTTCGGCCACACCGTGGGCGTCGAGGCGACGACCGGCCCGCTCGGCCAGGGCGCGGCCAACGCGGTGGGCATGGCCATGGCCGAACGCTGGTGGGCGGCGAAGGCCAACACCTCCGACCACACCGTGATCGACCACCGCACCTGGGCGCTCGTGACCGACGGCGACCTCATGGAGGGCGTGTCGGCCGAGGCCGGCTCGCTGGCCGGGCACCTGGGACTGGGCGGTCTCACGTACCTGTACGACGCCAACGACGTCACGCTCGACGGTCCGGCCGACATGCACTTCGACGAAGACGTGGCCGCGCGCTACGCGGCCTACGGCTGGCACGTGCAGACCGTCGAGGACGGCGACCACGATCTCGAGGCCATCGACCGTGCCCTGACCGCGGCACGTGAAGAGACCGAACGACCGTCGATGATCGTGGTGAAGACGACCATCGGCTTCGGCTCACCCGCCAAGGCCGGCAAGTCGTCGGCGCACGGAAGTCCGCTCGGCTCCGACGAGGCCGCCGCCACGAAGAAGGCCCTGGGCTGGGAGTTCGAGGACCCCTTCCACGTTCCCACCGAAGTGACCGCGCGTTTCACCGAGATCGCCACCCGGGGATCGGAGAGCAACGATCGTTGGCGCGACACGGTGGGCCAGTGGACCGAGGTCGATTCCGAACGCGCCTCGTTGCTCGCCGCCGCCACGCGCGGGGAACTGCCGGCGAGCTTCGACTCGACGCTTCCGCGATACTCGATGGGGGAGAGCGTGCCCACGCGGAAGGCCAACGGCGATGCCCTCAACGCACTCGCCCAGCGCGTTCCCTGGCTGCTGGGCGGCGACGCCGATCTTTCCGGATCGACCAAGACCACACTCACCGACGAGACCGACTTCGGCGAGGGCGCGGGACGCAACGTACACTTCGGCGTGCGCGAGCACGCGATGGGTGCCATCGCCAACGGCATGCTCTACCACGGCGGAGTCCGGCCGTTCACGGCGACCTTCTTCGTGTTCTCGGACTACATGCGACCGCCACTGCGTCTGGCCGCGCTCAGCCGGATCCCGCTCATCTCGGTGTTCACGCACGACAGCGTGGGGGTCGGGGAGGACGGACCGACGCATCAGCCGATCGAACACCTGGCCGCGCTGCGGGCGATCCCGGGCCTGCTGGTGATCCGCCCGGCCGACGCCAACGAGACGGCGGCGGCCTGGAAGGTCGCCCTGGAGCAGACGGAACGCCCCACGGCGCTGGTGTTCACCCGTCAGGGCGTGCCCACGGTCAGCGAGCCGCAGGCCGCCCGTGAGGGCGTGGCCCGGGGCGCCTGGATCGTACGGGACGCCGACGATCCCCAGGCGCTGCTGCTGGCCACGGGATCGGAGGTCCACCTCGCGGTCGAGGCGCACGAGCGTCTGCGGGAAGAGGGAATCGGCACACGCGTGGTGTCGATGCCCTCGTGGGAGCTCTTCGACGAGCAGGACCACCCCGTCCGCGAGAGGATCCTGCCCCCGACGCTGCGCCGGCGCGTGGCGATCGAGGCGGGCGTGGCGCAGGGATGGCACCGCTACGTGGGCGACGGGGGGACCGTTCTGTCGATCGAACGCTTCGGCGCTTCGGCACCGGGCGACGAGGTGATGGAACGCCTCGGAATGACGACGGACCGCGTCGTCGACGCGGTCCGCGGTCTGCTGGACGGCTGAGGTCCGGCGCGAAGGCCTCAGGCGCCGGTCGGCTGGACCCCCCGGTCGGCGATCCGCGCCGACTTCGCGAGCATGGCACCGATCTGGTCGATCGGAGCGATCCGGTCGACCAGGCCGAGCCCGATGGTCGTACGGGGCATGGACGCGGCGATCGCGGTCACCGGGTCCTGGGCGAGCACCTGGCCTCCGACGGCGTGCACCTGCTGGGCCCCCATCGACCCGTCGCGACCCATGCCGGTGAGCACGACCGCCACCGAGCGCGGTCCGTAGACGGTCGCCAGCGTGCGGAAGAGCGGATCGGCCGCCGGGCGTACGAAGTTCTCGGGCGGCTCGTTGGTCAGCACGATCGACGGCCCCGAGGCCTCGACCTTCATGTGCCGGTCGCCCGGACACACGTACAGCGTCCGGGGCACGACCCGATCGCCGTCGGCGGCCAGCCGGACGGTGACCCGTGTGAGCTCCGCCGCCCGCTCGGTGAAGGTCTCGAGCATCCAGTCGGGTCCGTGCAGCACGAGCAGGTACGCGGCGTTGAGCGTCGGGTCGAGCGACGGCAACAGCGTGCGCAGGGCCTCCGGTCCGCCCGTGCTCGCGGCGATCCCCACGCCGACATGCGAGGGCGGGGCCGCGGGGGCCTGCACCGCGTGCAGGGTCCCGGGCGACGGCGCGGGCTGGTGCGCCCTCTCGATGCAGTCGCGCAGGCGCTGCAGGATGCTCTTCGGCTGGTAGGGCTTGGCCAGGTAGTCGTCGGCGCCGGCCTCGAGCGCGTGCTGCCGGGCATCGGCACTGCTGAGCGCGGTGATCACCAGGATCGGCGGGGGCTCGTGGAACTCGGCCCGGACCCGACGGACCAGCGAGATGCCGTCCATGTTCGGCATCATCCAGTCGGTCAGGACGGCGTCGAAGCTCTGGGCCCGTAGAGTGGCCAGGGCCTGCACCCCGTCCGCGGTGGCCACGACGTCGTAGCCGTCGGACTCCAGGGTCTTCCTCAACAGCAGAGCACTGGTGGGATCGTCTTCGGCAATCAGGATCTTCACGTCGTCGTTCCTCGAGAGCGAGTCGTGCAGCCGGGGCCGACTCGTCGGCGCCATTCCGGCTTCGCGCACGGTGGCGTCGGTCGGTGGCGTCGGTTCCTCGAGGTCTTCGGCACCACGGACAGGGGACTTGATGCCCGATCGTCGCGCCCACAGCCCCTTGGGCGCGCCCGGGTATCCCCGCCACCGCGACACGGCCACAATCCCGTGTTCACGCCATTTCCGGAGGGATCAGACCGAGGCCGAGGCCCGGCGCTCGCGCTGCACCAGGGCGAGCTTCTCGTCGTCGGAGAGACCGACACGCTCGTCGAGCACACGGGCGGGGTCGGCCGCGATGCGATCGAGGATCTCGCGGTACACACCGACCATGAGCCGCACGGTGGACCGGGCATCGGGGTCCACACCGTCGGCCAGTTCGCGCGCGGCGTCGTAGTGGTCGCGGGCGACGAGGACGCCGCGTCCGATCACGCGGAAGAGCGCAGCCCGGGTGGCCGGACTCAACACATCGCCGTCGATTCCTTCCTGGCTGCACCAGTCCGCGGGCAGGTAGACCCGGCCGCGCTCGGCGTCCTCGCGCACGTCGCGCAGGACGTTGGTCCACTGCAGGGCGTGGGCCAGATGCCGGGCGAGGGGCCTCAGGCGCGCCCGCGTGCCACCGAAGATCGACAGGCTGATCTCGCCGATGGGCGTGGCGACCAGATCGCAGTAGCGGCGGAGGGCGGCCAGGTGCTGGGGCGCACGGAAGCGCAGGTCCTGCTCGCAGCCGCGGATCAGGTCGTCGAAGCAGCGCCGTGCGATGGGATAGCGGCGGACCGTGTCGGTGAGCGCGACGCCGACGGGGTGCCGGGCCCGCCCACGGTAGACGGCCGCGAGTTCGGCGCGCCACTCGGCGAGCAGACGCCGGGGATCGGCGCGCAGCAGGGGTTCGTCGGCCAGGTCGTCGGCCAGGCGACAGAAGGCATAGCTGGCCTGCACGGCGGTGCGCTTGGCCTCGGGCAGTTCCTCGAACCCGACCGAGAAGTTCGCGCCCCGGCTCCGGGTGATCCGGGCACACTCGGCGTAGGCTGCCGTCAGATCGGTCATGGTGCCCCCTGCCCGGCCGCGCCACGGGGAACGAAGTCCCGGCGGTCGTCGCGTCGCAGCCGCGCCCGTCGGATCCAGGGACCCGCCGCACGCTTGGCCCAGTGATCGCGCTGCAGTCGCGTGAGGGTGTCGCGCAGGTCGTCCCGCTCGAGCCGGGCGAACAGGGCCCGGCGGACCCAGCCGCGCTCGTAGAGCCACCGATCGACCAGACTGGTCCGCATGCGGCTCCCGATGTCCTGCTGCCACAGCGCGTCGTAGTCGCCCCCCTCGGCCAGGGCGCGTCCGGCCAGCCGCCCCGAGATCAGGGCCATGCGCAGCCCGAGCCCGAAGAGGAAGTCCTGGAAGCCGGCCGCCTCGCCCACGCGGGGTCGGCCGGCGTCGAGTGCCGTCGCGGGGAGACCGAAGTTCATGCCGTGGGCGGCCGACCGGGCGCCGTCCTCGTGGAAGTCCTCGATGGCGGCGAATCGCCGGCGCGCCTCGTCGAGCCGCGCCCCCAGATCGCGGAAGGCACCCAGCGCCGCGATTCCGAGCGTGGCCTCGCCACGATCCACGAACAGATACGCGTATCCGCCCGGGGCGAGCTCCTCGTCGAGCAGGACGTCGACGCGGTCGTCCGCATTCGTGCGGAACATGCGTTCGATCGCCAGGCCGTCGACCCGGCGAAGACCCGTGGCGAGCACGTCGGCCCGGCCGTCCCCGAGCGCACGGCCGGTGTGGATCGTGACTCCGAGTCGTCGGGCCCGCTCGGCCAGGGCGGTGTCCAGGGTCCCCGGCTCCGGGCCGCGTCGGATCAGCAGTGCGTAGGGCTCACGGCTCCGGGCCTCGACCACGTGCCCGTCGGCGTCGAGAAAGCGGGCCCGGCTCAGGGGCGTGACCGACAGTCCGTCGACGGCCAGCGTCTCCAACAGCGCCGGACCCTGGGGTTCGTCGCCGAAGACGGGCAGGATCTGGTGGTCTCCGTCGAACCGTCCGCCCACGCGCTGGTGGCGTTCGTGGACCTCGACGGCCATACCACGGCCGGCGAGTTCGATCGCCGCGGCCAGACCCGCGGGGCCGCCACCGGCCACGCGCACCGGGCGTTCGGACTCACGGTCGGTGGACACCTCGGGGCCTCGCACGATCGAAGGGGGACGGAGGGGCGGAGTACGACCGGGCTGGCGATGCTAGCAGAAGCGCGGCGGAGGAACAGCCCCGGGGTCGCCACGACGTCGACACGGGCCTACCATGCCGTCCCCGCGCCGCTTCGAGCCGCGGGGGCGCTCCGCAGCCGAGGCCACGATTCCATGAGCACCACCTTCGACGTCGATCTCCACGCCATGGCCCACGGTGGGGAGGCGATCGGCCGCCTTCCCGACGGCCGCGCCGTCTTCGTCCGCGGGGGAATCCCCGGCGAGCGCGTGCGGATCGACGTCGAGCATCAGAAGAAGCGCTGGGCGCGGGCCCGGCTGGTCGAGGTGCTCGAGCCGTCGCCGGACCGGGTCGAGCCCCCTTGTCCCTTCGCCGACGACTGCGGGGGCTGCCAGTGGCAACACATCGCCCTCGACCGACAGCGCGTCCTGAAGCGTGAGATCCTCCGGGGGCAACTGCAGCACCTGGCCGGGATCGACGATCCGCCGGTCGAGGAAGTACGAGCCGTCGGCGAGCCCGACGGCTTCGGCTACCGCAACCACGTCGCGCTGAGCGTCGACGACCAGGGACGGGTGGGCTATCTGCGCGCCGGATCGCACGAGGTCGTTCCCGTCGACCACTGCGCAGTCCTGCACCCCCTGCTCCGGGAGTGGCACGAGGCGCTTCCCCCGCTGCCCGGCGTACGCAAGGTCGAGCTGCGGGTGGGCACACGAACCGCGCAGCGCCTGGCCATGACCCGGGGACGGCCCGACGCCGCCGCCGCGGACGAGGCCGCCGAACGCGGCGTGCCGCTCGTGCCCGCCGGCACGGGCGAGATCACCGAGATGGTCGGCACGCACAAGCTCCGGATCAGCAGCAAGAGCTTCTTCCAGGTGAACACCGACGGAGCCGAGGCCCTGGTCGAGCTCGCCCTCGAGATGCTCGATCCTCAGCCCGAGCACACGGTCGTCGACGCCTACGCCGGGGTCGGGCTGTTCACGCTGCCGCTGGCGGAACGGGCTGGTCGCGTGCTGTCGATCGAGCGCCACCCGGCGGCGGTGCGCGACCTGCGGCACCACGCCGAAGAGGCGAAGACCTCGATCCACGTGATCGCCACCGACGTGTCCGATGCCTTCGCGCAGCTTCCGAAACAGGTGGATCGTGTCCTGGCCGACCCTCCGCGGGACGGCCTCGGAGCCGATGTGGCGCGGTCCCTGGCGGAGCTGCAACCCTCTCGGATCGTGTTGGTTGCGTGCGATCCGGCCGCTCTGGGGAGGGACGTCGGGAGCCTGGTCGAACACGGTTTTCGACTGGAACGGGTGGTCGGCGTCGATCTCTTCCCGCACACTTTCCATGTCGAGGCGGTCGCTCTCCTGAGCGCTCGATGATTCGATCGGCACGGCTCCCGGCTCGATCGACCGCGACCCCATCGACGAAGGCACCACCCGTGGAGGGGAATCGACGGGCCGTCCGGGGAACCCGGTGCCCACGGTTCGCCGTTGTCCCTCTGCGGTGCGCGGGGCGCCCCGCGCCGCGACCCTCCAGTGAAGGAACGAACTCCATGGTCCTCAGAAATGCACTCGCCTCGATGCTGATCCTGACGCTCGTCGCCGTCTCGAGCCCGGCCTCGGCGCAGACCGCACTCGTCGACTACGTGGGATACGCGTGGGAGACGGGCGGACTGGTCCCCAGCGATCCGGGCGACGAACTGACGGTACTCACGGTCACCTCCTCCATCGATCCGGTCTTCGGGACGGATCCCGGTTCCGAGGTGACGATCGTCATCACCGGCCTCGTCAGCACCGGCAGTTTCGAGTCGGGCGGCGTGACCACGATCGCCTACACCGGTGGAACCCTGTCGATGTACGAGGATCCCTCGAACGACTTCGACTGGGGCATCAATCCCCCGAACGTCACGGCGCCGGCCAGTTTCCAGAACGGCGATCTGCTGTTCGAGGGCGCCTTCACGAACTTCACGCTCTTCCTGACCGCCGACGGCACCGGAGCCTACGAGGGTGACCTGGACGCCACGGGCGGCAGCGCCCTGGCCACGGTCTGCTCGAACTGCGCCTACAGCTTCGCCGGCGTGTTCACCAGCGAGACCGGCGCCCAGGTGCTCGAGGGCTACGACGTGCAGGTCGACGGCACGCTCGAGGTCGATTCGACCATCGACAACGACGAGTCCAGCTTCGGCGCGATCAAGGGCCGCTACGGCAACTGATCTCCGCAGTCATCATCATTCGAACCCAGACGGAGGTCCCTTTCATGCGCTTGTTCTCGTTCGCCCTCGCCCTCGCCCTGCTCGCACCGTCGGCCGCCAGTGCGCAGCAGTTCTTCGACTTCGACGGCCAGGCCACGGGTTACACGACGGTGGGCGACGTCGTGACGATGGTCGCCGTCGTGGGGGACCCGGGGGTCGACACGCCCCTGCCCCTGGACTTCGCCAGCTTCCAGTACACGATCGTCGTCGAATCGCTCGACGTGGATCTGATCTCGGGGAACACGACCGGCCTGGTCACCGGCACCATCGCCCTGTACGAGGACGACGGCACGCCGGCCGACTTCGCCGATGCTTCGACCTTCACCGACGGAACGGCCCTGCTGACCGGCGAAGTGGAGTCGCTGGCCATCACCCAGTTCACGGCAACGCTGGGCAGTGGCTCGGGCCTGGTCGACTGGACGGGGGGAAGCCGGATCTCGGACTTCCGGCCGTCCGACCGGGAGAACTGGGCCTTCGTCGTCAACACCAGTCCGGCCACTGCGTCCGGCTACGACCACCGCTGGGACGGCAAGGTCGAGCCGCAGGAGCCGGTGGTCGACACCGAGGTCCGCAGCTGGGGCGGAGTGAAGATCGGGTACTGAGCCGTCACCGGTCCGGTCGGGAGTCGCATTCGGACAGACGACCCTCGTATGTGCATCGCGGCTCCCGGCCCCCGGACTCTGACAATCGGCCGGTTCGGGATTAGATTCCCGGTGACCTCGCGCACCGACCCGAACCACCCCCCATGGGAATGGCCGAGACCAACCTCAGTCCGGAGACCCCGGAAACCAACGCCCGGCGGTTCGAGCGCGAGGTGCTTCCGCACGTGGACGTCGCCTATCGCATGGCACGGAGCCTGACCCACGACGAGGACCAGGCCCACGACCTCGTCCAGGACGCCGCCCTGCGCGCTCTGAAGGCCTTTCCGCGGCTGCAGCACGCCGACAACCTGCGCAGCTGGCTGGCCCGGATCGTCCACACGACCTTCCTCGACCGCGTCCGTTACGACAACCGGCGTCCCACGAGTTCGATCGACGACGAGGAACTCGACGACTCCGCGCTGGGTGTGACCGAGTTCGATCCCCTGGTGTTCGAACAAGCCCTCGACGACGACTACGACGCGTGCATGCAGGTCCTGCCGCCGACCTGGCGGGCCACGGTGCAGCTCGTCGACGTCGAGGGGATGTCTTACGAAGAGGCCGCCGAAGCGCTCGAGGTCCCGGTGGGCACGATCCGATCGCGCCTGCACCGGGCCCGGCAGCGGCTCTACGTGGAACTGTGCCAGCGGCTGCAACTGGGGCTGTGCGGCAAAGGCCGCGACGGCGAGGGGGTGGACGCATGACCGATCCGACGCACGAGCGCTCGATCGCTTCGATCCACGACGACCCCGGCGGTCGCAACTGGGAGCCGCAGATCGCCGAGCACGTGTCGCGGTGTCCGTCGTGTCAACGCACGCTGAAGGCTCTGCAGGCGTTCGTCGATTCCATGCGGTCGCGGCGGCGCCAGGCGGCCCCGCCCGACCTCGTGGCGCGGGTGTGCCGGACGGTGCAGGCCGAGCAGTCGACCGCGGTGCGCCGGCGCTGGCGACTGACGGTGGCCGCGATCCCGGTCGCCCTGATCCTGGGCGTGCTCGTGGGCATGTGGATCGCCTGAGCGCCGCTCAGTCCTGGAACTTGTAGCCGACCTTGTGGACGGTGCGGATGAAATCGCAGCCGTCGTCACCGCCCAGTTTGCTACGTAACCGCGCCACGTGCGTGTCGATCGTACGTGTGGTGGGCATGGAGGTCTCCTCGTAGCCCCAGACCTGCGTCAGCAGCTCTCTGCGGCTCACCGCCTCGCCCTTGCGGTCGATCAACAGCCGCAGCAGCTCCATCTCCTTGAGCGAGCAGTCGATCGCCGCGCCACCCTTGCGAACTTCCATGGCGACGAAGTCGATCTCGATGTCGCGGAACGTGTAACGATCGAGCTTGCCGGGCTCGCCGTCCGCACCGTCCTGGCGGCGCAGCAATGCCTTCACGCGGGCGATCAGCTCGAGCACGCTGAAGGGCTTGGTGACGTAGTCGTCGGCGCCCAGCTGGAAACCCTGGAGCTTGTCCTGCTCCATGGACTTGGCCGTGAGCATGAGCACGGGCTTGTCGAAGCCGCTGCCGCGCAGCCGCTCGAGCAACTCGAAGCCGTCGAGACCTGGCATCATGACGTCGAAGATCGCCAGATCGACGTCGCCGGCTCGCGCCGCCTCGAGCCCGCCGGGCCCGTCGGCCGCGGTGCGGACCTCGTAGCCCTCGAACTCGAGGTTGTGGGTCAGACCCTCGCGCATGGAGGGCTCGTCTTCGACCAGCAGGATCACGGAGCGCGTCACCGGGGACCTCCGGGCAGACGGTTCAGGACGGTTCGAAACCAGTGGGCAGACACAGGGTGAAGGTACTCCCCCGACCCGGTGTGCTGTCGACCTCGACGTGCCCACCGTGGGCGCGCGCGACGTGGGCCACGACCGCCAGACCGAGTCCGCTGCCCTTCACGTCGTGGACGTCGGACTTCTCCACCCGGTAGAAACTCTCGAAGATCTTCTCTTGTTCCCGGGCCGGAATCCCGATGCCGCGGTCCTGTACGGAAACGCACACGGCGTCGTGACGCCGCGCCACGCGCACACGGATCTCACGGGTGGTGTCGGAATACTTGGCGGCGTTGTCGAGCAGGTTGATCAAAGCCTGCGCGACGGCTTCCTCGTCCAGGTACGTCAAGGGCAGATCGTCGTCGACGTCGATCCGCAGATCGAAGCCCGCCTCGGTCAACTGGAAGCGATAGGCCTCGACGGTGTCGCGGACCACGCGATCGGGCCGCACCTGGGCGAAGGCGTACTGCTTGCGACCCTCTTCGATCCGCTGCACGTCGAGCAGGTTGTCGATCAGGTGGCTGAGCCGTTTGGCCTCGCGCCCGATGATGCCCAGGAAGCGGGCACGGTCCTCGTCGGTCCTCGCACGACCGCTCTCGAGAGTCTCGCTGTACAGGCGGATGAGCGAGAGCGGTGTCTTGAGTTCGTGGCCCACGTTGCTGAGCAGGTGCCGGCGCAGGCGGGCGTTCTCCATCTGGTGCAGGAACGACCGGGCGAAGACGATCCCGCCGGTGACCAGGGCGAGCGCGGCCAGGATCATCCCGAAGGTCCAACGACCGTTCTCGGCACGGACACGGGCGGCGTCGAAACCACTCAGGGCGACGACCTCGATGCGCCACGGTGCTCCCTCGCCCAGGACCCCGGCGGTGTAGAGCGCCTGGCCGGTGCGCAGGGGCGCCGGCGCCCGGTCGTCCCGGGCGCCGGGCAGGATCAGAGCACCGTCCTCGGTCGCCAGACGGAGTCCGTGCCGCGGGAGGGCGTCGTGGCCGCGGGTCCAGCGCTCGAGCGCGGGTGCGACGACGTCACGCAGGAGCGGACGCGTGGGGACCACGGCGCCGAACAGACCCGGTCGCATGCCCGAGCCGCCGGGCAGGGGGAAGCTCAAGGTGAGCAGCGCCCAGGTCCGGTCGTCGATCGGCGCGCCGATCCGTTCGAACTGCTCGGCGCAATCGGTGCATCCGGATGCAATGGGACCGTCGAGGTCCACGTGCAACCACTGCAAGGGAGTTCCCGCCCGGACCTCTTCGCCGTCGACCACCAACGGCCGGGCGAAGGCCCCCTGCTCGGGATCGAAGCCCATGCGCTCGCGCCCTTGCTCCACGAGCGCCGCGCGAAGCGCAGCTGCGACGATCTTCTCGCAGCGATGCGGGTCGTCCAGGTCCGTGCCACTGCGAATGGCCGCCCGGTCGACGAACTGCGGAACGTCGATCAGGGCGCTGGTCAGGAACATCCTCTGGAGCTTGGCACCGAAGGCGGATTCGCCCTGACCGTGCGCGTAGGTGAGCGACTCCCGCCAGGGACGGAGCTGATCACGCAACGCGTCCCGGATCTCGTCGACGGTCAGTTCGGCGGCGTAGCGTGCCGCCACGACCTCCTGGTCGTAGCGCTGTTCGTTCACCTCGCCGAGTCGCTGCACGACGAGCGCGCCGATCACGACGAGGGGTGCGATCGACAGCAACGTGAGCGGCAGGGTCCAGCGGGAATCGTTCAGGCGCACGATGGAGGACCTCCGCCGCCGGCCGCGGCGACCTTCAGCGGGAGGCAGCGGCCAGGACGTAGCTGCGCGTGTTGCGCGCGTCCTCGCGAAGCCAGGCCACGTCTTCGGGCGAGTCGGCCCGGAGCACGACGAGCGCGCCGTGCGAGGTCAGGGCCCGGTCCACTTCGCAGCGCCCCAGGTGATGGAAGCGCGCCTCGCAGGTCGAGCTGAGCTCGGTCTCGCAGTGGGTCTCGGTATTCCAGATCGCCTCGACCATCGAATGGACCAGCTCGAGCGCAGCCGCATCGCCGGCCTCGATCTGGACGATCGCCCCGGTGTCGAGCTCGTGGATCTCCATGGTGACGTCGCCGATCCCGCCGTGGTTGAGCAGACGCTTCATCGCCTGGCAATGCTGGCACTCGAGCAGGTCGTTGGCCATGCGACTCGACAGGCACTCGCCCTTGCCCTGTGGCAGGTGTGCATCGCCGGCCCGCGCTGGCCCGACCGTGATCGCGAGCAGCACGAGACTCAGCGCCAGGATGCGCCGCCGGGTTCCGTGGACATCGGTGTGCATGGTGGAAGGACCTCGCCGGGGGCGGCGGACAGCGGCTGCGGGGAGTCGGGCAGGTCATGGCGACCGGCAATCCACAGTATAGCGAGAGCTCCGGACGGGGGTGTATCGCAGCTGTGAAGGCGTTGCAAACTGTCCGTGACCGAAGATCTTAGCCGGTTTGGAACGCTTCTCGCTCTCGTGAGGAAGGGTTCGTCCCGAACGGCCCGGCGGTTGCGCCGGGACCGCAGCGCACCACACAGGGCGCCACCTCTCCACGGAGAGCCGCATGGAATCCCGGGACTTGTTCGAACGACCGTCGCGCGCCGTCCGACCCCGCAAGCCGATCAGCCTGATCGCGGCAGCGAGTGCGCTCCTGCCCGGCAGCGGGCATCTTCTGCTCGGATCCGGGCGGACGGGAGCCTGGCTGCTGGCTCTCGTCGTGGGCTGCCCGTCGCTGGCCGTGGCGCTGCGCGGCGTACTGCCGGAAGACTTCGCGTCGCTGGCCTGGCTCGTGGGGCGGGTCGGGATCTGGTCGGCCCTGTTCGCCGTCGTCGACGCACCGCTGCGAGCCCGCGAGCCCCGCTGGGCCGCCCGGCGGCCGTTCCAGGTCTCCCCGCGCTCCGCCGCCTTCCTGAACCTGGTCGGCTTCGGAGTCGGACACTGGCGGATGGACGAGAAGCCGGCCGCGGGAGTGGCCTTCGCAGCCGGCGTGATCGGCCATGTCGGATTGTTGCTGTGGCTGCCGGCCTCGCTCGTCTTCCTGGCGGAGGTCGTACCCCTGGGCCTCGCCCTCTGGGGCTGGCGGCTCGCACTCGTGATCGGCAGGCGGCGCGACGACGAAGCGCGTCCCGCTGCGAGATTGCCGTCATGGCTCGTCCCCGCCCAGGCCGTGGTCATGGCGATGATCCTGGCCGGTGGACTCTTCGCCTGGATCGTCCATGGCCACTGGCTCGAGGCCCGCACCGTCGATGCGTCACGCGCCGTGGCCATGGAGCCCTACTACCGCAATCCGACCTACGGCCTCGACCTCGAGATGCGCGCACCCGGTTGGAGCTTCCGCGAACCGCTGCCCGGCGACTTCGTCGACGCACGGCACGCGGCCGAACGCTGTCGCCTGCGCGTGACGCTGTCACCCCGCCTGCCCGGCCGCGACGGCAGCGACGTCGTGCGGTCCCGAGTGCTGGAAGTCCTCGCGCGCGACGGTCTCGTGCCCGTCGACATGGTCCTTTCGACCATCGATGTCGGCGGTACGGCCGTCCATCGCGCCCGCGGCGTCGCGCGCAACCCCGACGACGCCGTGCGCGAATTCGTCACCGTCTCGTATCCCCACGGCCTCCGCCGCTACCTGCTGCAGATGGACTGGGCGCCCGCCCACGCGGAGTTCGGCGCGGCCGAATGGGACTTCGTGCTCAACGGCCTGACGATCGAGGGTGTGGCGTTCGGCACGGTGATGACGGGCAGGTGAGCGGTTCGCGGTGTCGGGTGTGGGTGGTGTCGTGGGTGGTGGGTGTGGGTGTGCTGGGCGCTGGGCGCGGTGGCGCGGTGGCGCGGGTGTTGGGCGCTGGGCGCGGGTGTTGGGCGCTGGGGGCCTGGGCGCTGGGCGCGGGTGTTGGGCGCTGGGCGCTGGGCGCCGGATTCGAGGACGACATTCGTTTCGCTCACTTCCGCGGTGGAAGTCGCTCGATGGCGATCTCGTCGCCGATGCTCACCGTGGTTTCCGGTGCGGAAGTGGAAGCTCTGTGGGGATCGAGGATCGTGGTCGTGGAAGTGGTCGGATGATCGCT
>DATFKK010000149.1 GCA_035268685.1 Candidatus Krumholzibacteriia bacterium
GATGATCAGGGCTCCGGCGTCGGTGGCCTCGAGGAACTGCTCGTCGCTGGGGATCCCGCGGTCTTCGTTCACCTCGTCCTCGCACCCCGCGACGAGGAGTGCGCACGCGAGGGCGGTGATCAGGCCGGAGCGGTGCGGGCGGCGCAGGGTCATGGGTTCCTCCGCGGGACGGGGGCGCGGCCCGTGGGATGGCGCGCCGAACGGCGGAGAAGCTAGCACCGGAGTCGGGGGGCGTCGACTCACCCGGCGTGATCCGGCATCCACGACCCCGGATCTTCATCGCTCCTTGAAGTCGAGGCCCCGAAAGCACGCGACCCGGCATGAGGGGCCGGGCCGCGTCTCGTGTCGAGGGTCTACTCGCCCTGACCGAGCGAGTAACCGATTTCGCCGTCGAAGGTGCACAGGTGCTCGGTCTTGATGAAGTCCAGGCCGGCGGAGTGGACGCGGGCGAGCAGGGCGATGATCTGTTCGTGGCCGACCGACCCACCGTCCTCCTGCGCGACGAAGCGGCAGCGCCAGTGGTCGGTGCAGAAGGTCTCGGGCAGACCCTCGGGGAACACCTTCACGCCGCGGTTGGTGATCATCTTGAGCTTCAGGCCCTCGCCGTCGAGCTCGCGGAGCTTCGCGCCGAGGACGTCGGGATCGCGGCCCTCGACGTCCCAGTCCAGGAACACGTCGACGCCCACGATCTCCTTTTCCTGCTTCGGGGGCGCGGTCGGCACGGCATGATCACGGCCGTGGCCGAAGTGCACCGATTCGAGCCGGCGCGGTTTGTCGCCCAGACGGTCGATGACGGCCTGTGCGAATTCCTTCGTGCCCACCACGGGATTCAGGTTGTCGGCCAGACGGATGTCGGCGGTGTGCACACCGTCTTCGATCGTCCTCAGCCACGCGTTGCGCACCAGTTCGGCCGACTCGGTCTGGTCGACGTGCACGAGCATCATCACCGCGGCGTGGATCAGACCCGAGGGGTTCGCGATGTTCTTGCCGGCGATCGGCGGGGCGCTGCCGTGGATCGCCTCGAACATGGCCGCCTGGTCGCCGATGTTCGCGCTACCGGCCAGACCCACCGAGCCGGCGACCTGCGCGGCGATGTCGCTGATGATGTCGCCGTAGAGGTTCGGCGTGACGATCACGTCGAACTGCTCGGGCGAGTCGGCCACCATGGCCGCGCCGATGTCGACGATCACGTGCTCGTTCTCGATCTGCGGGTAGTCGGCCGCGATCTCGTCGAAGATCCGATGGAAGAGTCCATCGGTGATCTTCATGATGTTGTCCTTGCTCATGCACGTGACCTTCTTGCGGCCGTTGCGCTCGGCGTACTCGAAGGCGTAGCGGATGACCTTCGCGCTGCCGGGGCGTGTGATGAGCTTCAGGCACTGGGTGACTTCCTGCGTCTGCCGGTGCTCGATCCCCGCGTAGGTGTCCTCTTCGTTCTCGCGGATCACCACCACGTTCATGCCCGGGTGCAGCGACCGCGTGAAGGGGTGGTAGCTGCGGCAGGGACGCACGTTCGCGAACAGTCCCAGAGACTTGCGCGTGGTCACGTTCAGGCTCTTGTAGCCCTTGCCCTGTGGCGTGGTGATCGGGGCCTTGAGGAACACACCGGTGCGCCGCAACAGGTCCCAGCTACCGGGCTCGATGCCCGCGGTGACGCCCTTCTCGTAGACCTTCTGGCCGATCTGGATCTCGTGCAGCTCGAGTTCTGCCTTCGCCGCGTCGAGGATCTCGAGCGTGGCGTCCATGATCTCGGGACCGATGCCGTCGCCACGGGCGTAGACGATCGGGGTCGGACGGGCGAAGTCCTTGGCGGTCATGCGGGGCTCCTCGCGGGCTGTCGGGGCGAGCGCAGGCAGGCGTCGATGGCCGCTCCGGGACTCCGGAGCGGCCCGGAACGAACCGCAAGGGTAAGCCAGATCGGGCCGGGGGCAAGCCGGACCGGAACTCAGGCGCTGGGCTCGAGGGGCTCGGAGTCGCCCGAACCGTCGGCGGCCGCCTGCGCCCGTTGGCGCGCGAAGAAGAGGACCTTCTCGGCCGAGGTGGCGATGTCCATGTGCTCGACGTAGAGGCCCGCGGGGACCTTCACCCGCACCGGGGCGAAATTGATGAGCCCGCTGACGCCCGCGGCGACGAATCGATCGGCCATCTCCTGGGCGGAGTCGCGCGGGACGGCGATGATCCCCACGAGTGCCGGGGATTCGGCCAGGGTCTTCTCGATCTCGTCGACGTGACGGATCTCGCAGTGGCCGATCTCGGTCCCGATCACCTCGGGGTCGACGTCGAAGGCGCTGCTGATGTGCACGTTCGGGCGTCGCCGCACGAAGTGCGAGAGCAGGGCCCGGCCCAGGTGGCCCACGCCGACCAGGGCCATGGTCTCGACACCGACCGGACCGAGGATCTCGTTGATCTTGGCGATCAGGGCCTCGATGTCGTAGCCGCGAGCCGGGCTGCCCGTGAAGCCGACGGTCATGAGGTCGCGCCGCACCTGGGCGGCGGTCACGCCGACCAGGTCGGCCAGGTCGTGTGAGAAGATGCGCTCCCGCCCACTCTCGTGGTGCGGCTGGAGATGGCGCCGGTAGTCGCTCAGGCGGGCGACGACGGCTTCGGGAAGGGTCGACATGGAAGCTCCCGGGGACAGGTGCGCGGCGCGGCGGCGGATCGTCCTCCCGCTCGTACGCCGTTCACGCTGTGACCGATTCACAATGTGAGCCCAGGATCGCCCAGATCCCTCCACGATGCCGTAGTGAATTTGAATCATTCTCG
>DATFKK010000150.1 GCA_035268685.1 Candidatus Krumholzibacteriia bacterium
GTCGATCCCGCACTCGACCAGGAACTCGGCGAAGCCGGGATGGTCGCTCGGTGCCTGCCCGCAGATGCCGACCTTGCAACCCGCCTCGTGCGCCTTTTCGATCAGCTCGCGGATCTGGACACGCACGGCCTCGTTGCGTTCGTCGTAGACGTGCGACAGCTCGGCCGAGTCGCGGTCGACGCCGAGCAGCAGCTGGGTCAGGTCGTTGGTCCCGATCGAGAAGCCGTCGAAGTGCTCGGCGAAGCGCTCGGCCAGGATCACGTTCGACGGGATCTCGGCCATCACGTAGACCTGCAGGTCCTCACGTCCGCGCTCGAGGCCGTGCTCGGCCATCACCCCGAGCACGCGCTCGGCCTCGTCGACGGTGCGGCAGAAGGGGATCATGACCACGAGGTTGCGGAAGCCCATCTCCTCGCGCACGCGACGGATGGCGCGGCACTCCAGGGCGAAGCCCTCGCGGTAGCGATCGCTGTAGTACCGCGACGCCCCGCGCACGCCGAGCATGGGGTTGTTCTCGTCCGGCTCGAAGTGCTGGCCGCCGATCAACTGCGCGTACTCGTTGGTCTTGAAGTCGCTCGTGCGCAGGATCACCGGGTCGGGGTAGCGGGTGGCCGCGATGCCGCCGATCTCGCGCGCGAGGTGCTCGACGAAGTACTCGCTGCGGTCGTCGTAGCCGCGGGTCATCCACTCGATCCGTTCGCGTTCGTCGTCGTCCTCCACCCGGTCGGTGTGGATCAGGGCCATGGGATGGATCTGGATGGTGTTGTTGACCACGAACTCCATGCGGGCCAGGCCGATCCCCTTGCAGGGCAACGACCACCAGCGCGAGGCGGCCACCGGGCTGGCGATGTTCATCATGATCTCGGTGCGCGTGTCGGGGACGTCGTCGAGGTCGATGTTGGTCTCCTCGAAGTCCAGCCGACCCTCGTAGACCATGCCCTCGTCGCCCTCGGCGCACGACACGGTGACCTCGGAGTCGTCCTCGAGGGTGCCGGTGGCGTCGCCGGTGCCGACGACGGCGGGAATGCCGAGCTCGCGGCTCACGATGGCCGCGTGGCAGGTGCGGCCGCCCGAGTCGGTCACCACGGCCGAGGCGCGGCGCATGGCCGGGACCCAGTCGGGATCGGTCATCTCGGTGACCAGCACGTCGCCGTCCTCGACCCGGTCGATCTCGTCGACGTCGTCGATCCTTCTCACGGCGCCCGCGGCGATTCCCTGTCCGATGGCGGTGCCCGTGATCAGCACCTCCCCGCGTTCCTGCAGGGAGTAGTGCTTCAGGGTGGCGGGCTCGGCGGTCGAACGCACCGTCTCGGGGCGGGCCTGCAGCACGAACAGCTCGCCGCTGTCGCCGTCGCGGGCCCATTCCATGTCCATGGGGCGGTCGTAGTGCTTCTCGATGGTCGCGGCCCACCGGCCCAGGGTGAGGATCTCGTCGTCGTCGAGGACGAAGCTCGAGCGCTCGTCTTCGTCGGTCTCGACCGTCTTCGTGGGCTCGTCGCCGTCGTCGGCGTAGACCATCTTCGACTTCTTGGTCCCCAGGTCCTTGCCGATGATCGGCCGCAGTCCCTCCACGTCGAGCAGGGGTTTGAACACGCGGTACTCGTCGGGATTCACCGAGCCCTGGACCACGGTCTCGCCCAGGCCCCAGGCGGCGTCGATGACCACGACGTCGGGGAAGCCCGACTCGGTGTCGATGCTGAACATCACGCCCGATCCGGCCCGGTCGGAGTGCACCATCGTCTGCACGCCCACGGACAGCGCGACCTTCATGTGGTCGAAGCCGTTCTCCTGGCGATAGCTGATCGCGCGGTCGGTGAAGAGCGAGGCGATGCAATCGCGCGTGGCGGCCAGGACGGCGTCCTCGCCGCTCACGTTGAGGTAGGTCTCCTGCTGGCCGGCGAAGCTCGCCTCGGGAAGGTCCTCGGCGGTGGCGCTGCTGCGCACGGCCACGTCGAGGTCGTCGGTCTCGTAGCGTTCGCCGAGTTCGCGGTAGGCGTCGCGGATCGCGGTTCGCATGTCGTCGGGGAACTCGGCCTCGCCCACGAGCCGGCGGCAGGCCGCGCCCACCTCGGCGAGATTCGAGCCGTCCTCCTCGAGCTCCGACAGTTCGTCGGTCAGGCGGTCGTCGAGGTCGTTGGCGTCGAGGAAGGCGCGGTAGGCCTCGGCGGTGGTGGCGAAGCCACCGGGAACCCGGATCCCCTCGCTCTTCAGCGACTGGATCATGTCGCCCAGGTTGGCGTTCTTGCCGCCGACGCTCCCGACGTCGTCGGAGCTCAGGTCTTCGAACCATCGGGTCCACGTGGTCATGAGTCGGCCCCCGGTCGTGCCGTTTCCTGTTCCCGCATGCCGGCGGCGAGGCGTTCCACGTCGTCGCGTCGGCAGAGCTCGCTGCCCGGCGTGATGACGGCGGCCGCACCGGCGGCCACGCCGTAACGCACGGCGTCGCGCAGGTCCGCGCCGTCGGCCAGGCGGACGACCAGCCCCGCGACCATGCTGTCGCCCGCGCCGATCCGGCTGCGGATGGGCACCGTGGGTGGTTGGAATCGTTCCGCGTCGTCGGCCGTCACGAGGAAGGCGCCGCCCGAGCCGATGCTCACCACGACCGCTTCGAGACCGTGGTCGCGCACGACGGAGCGAGCGGCGTCGACGATGTCGCGGTCGTCCTGCAGGTCCCCGTCGGTGAGCGAGCGGAGTTCACGCAGGTTGGGCTTGATCAACGAGGGCTGGGCACCCAGCGCCGCCTCCAGGGCCGGCCCGCTGGTGTCGACGACGGTGCGCACGCCGTGATCGCGCGCGGTGCGGACCAGCCGGGCGTAGATCTCCGGATCGCAGTGTTCGGGCACGCTGCCGCTGATCACGAATACGTCGAGGTCGTCGAGGACCTCGATCACGGCTTCGTGACAGCGATCGAGATCCTCCTCGCCCGGTGCCGGGCCGGGCATGGTGAAGCGGAACTGCTGATCGGTGTCCTCCTCGAACACCGTCAGGTTCTCCCGGGTCAGGCCCTCGATCTGGATCGCGTGGCGATCCACGCCCTCGTCCGCGAGGAGTTCGCGCAGCAGGTCGCCCATGGCTCCGCCGGCCGTGAACAGCGCCCGGGCCGTCGCCCCGATCTCGGCGGCGGCGCGGGCGACGTTCAGCCCGCCGCCGCCGGGATCGTAACGGACGTCGTGGGTCCGCAGCTTGCGGTCGTGGACCACGCGGCCCACGGCGCAGTGCTTGTCGACCGCGGGATTCAGGGTGAACGTGCCGATCGTGCCCATGGCGTTCTCCGCCGGTCAGGACTTCGTGCCGACGACGCCGGCCATGTGCGCGCTCAGGTCGAGCAATCGGGCCGAATATCCCCACTCGTTGTCGTACCAGCCGAGGATCTTGGCGGTGCGATCGCCCTGGACGCTCAGCGACGCCCGGTCGATCACGCAGCTGTGCGGGTCGCCGACGATGTCGCACGAGACGATCTCCTGCTCCTCGAGGCGCAGCACGCCCTGCAGGGCACCGTGCGCGACGGTGCGGAAGGCACTGACGATCTTCTTCGTGTCGACGGGATCGCGCAGCTGCGCGACGAGATCGGTCACCGAGCCCACGGGCACCGGCGCGCGCATGGCCATGCCTTCGATCCGTCCGGCCAGGTGCGGCAGGGCCCGTTCGCTGGCCTTGGCCGCACCGGTCGAGGTCGGGATCAGATTCACCCCCGCCGCGCGGCCGCGGCGCCGTTTGCGGGCCGCGGTGTCGACCAGTGTCTGACTGGCGGTGTAGGCGTGGACGGTGGTGAAGGTGGCGAGTTCCAGGCCGAAGGCCTCGTCGAGTACGTGGAGCATCGGGACCAGGCAGTTCGTGGTGCACGAGGTCGCCGAGACCACCTGGTGCGCTTCGGGATCGAAGACGTCGTGGTTCACGCCGTGCACGATGTGTGCGTCGGCGTCGTCCGAAGGAGCACTGATCAGCACCCGCGGTGCGTGCTGCAGGTGCCCCGCCGCCTTCTCGCGCGCACGGAAGGCGCCGGTGGCCTCGACGACCACGTCGACGTCGTGGTCGGACCAGCGGATGGAAGTGGGATCCTTCTCCGAAGTCACCGCGACCCGCAGGTCGCCCACGCGGAGTTCACCGTCCTCGAGGGCGACGTCGGACCCCAGGCGTCCGTACACCGAGTCGTAACGCAGCAGGTAGGCCAGGTCGTCGGCACCGACGAGGTCGTTGATCGCGACCACCGTGACGTCGTCGCGGTCGAGGGCCTGACGGAAGACGGCTCGGCCGATGCGTCCGAAGCCATTGATTCCCACACGTGTCTCGCTCATGACGTCTCCTTTCGCCGGTTGGCCGTTCAAGCTAGACCCCGGGCGGCTCACAGGGCGTTCGGGTCGATTCCGCTCGTGGGGGCGGGGGTCTGCCCCATCAGACCCAGCGCAGGGCCTTCAGGATCTGTCCGAGCACCAGCGGCACCAGGCTGATGCCCAGGATCAGCGCCCAGGTCGACGGATCGGGCGGCACCACGTCGAGGACCCGCGCCAGCACGGGCACGTGGGCGGCGGCCAGCAGGAGCCCCACGCACAGCACGAGTGCACCCCACACCCAACGGTTGGTGGTCACGCGGTTGCGCCAGAGGTCGGAGTCGGCCTCGCGCATGTTG
>DATFKK010000151.1 GCA_035268685.1 Candidatus Krumholzibacteriia bacterium
TGCGGCGGCGAATAGTTGCCGAACAGGTGCATGGTGGCGTCGGTGCCCTCGTAGTAGACCGCGAAGAAGTCCGTGCGACGCCGGTCGAGCAGGTCGAGAGCGATGTCGGTGTACCCGCGCGCGGTGGCGACCGCCTGGCGCAGATGCGGAAGCGGTCCGCCGAGTGGCCCGCGCTCCGGGTCGAAGCCGAGCTTGTCGGGCGGAAGGTCGACCATGGTCTGCAGCAGGGCGTCGTCGACGTCGTCGGGCGAGGGCAGCATGTCGAGGATCTCGGTCTGCATGTCCGACGGCCACACCTTGCCCGGCGCATCGATCTGCTGACCCGTGACCCCGAAGGAATGCCAGCCCACGTAGTCGCTCACCATGTACCCGTCGATGGGTTCGACCGGCCAGGTCGCCCACCAGCCGATCACCGTCGACGAGCGATCGCGCTCGGTGGCGATGTTCCACAGCGCCCGCACGTTCCGGTTGCGGCTGGAGATGGGGATCTTCTCGCCGTCCGGGCCGTCGGTCATGAACCAGGTGATCCCGTGCTCGTCGACCGTGCGCCCCGTGGCGATGCTCGTCCAGATCATGGGCGAGAGCAGCGGCTCGTCGCTGCGGAGCCGGCCGTAGGCTCCTTCCTCGCGGAGCTTCGCCAGGTTCGGCAGCTCGCCGCGCTCGATCATGGGATCGAGGATGTCCCAGTCGGCCCCGTCGAGCCCGATGACCCAGACCTGGGGTTCGTCGGCACCCCCGCCGCAGCCGGCGATCAGCAGCAGGGCGAACAGGCCGAGGACGAGCGAGCGGCGGCGACGGCCGCAAGTGAACGAGCGACGGCGACGGCCGAGAGCGGCACGGATGTCGGTCATGGCGGAATCCTCTCCGCGGTGCGCGCGCGAAGGCCGGGCACGGGATCGAGGGTGACGGGGCTGCCAGGTGGTGCGGCGACGCAGATGCCGCAACGGCAACAGTCTAGCCAGACCGCTGCCGCCGCCACAAGCCCGCGCGGGTCCGATCCCTGTGCCGGGAGCCGGACCGCGCGGCATCCGATGGAGACCCGATCAGGTCTTCGAGGCGTCGAAGATCGACTGGATGGCTTCGTCGAGCATCTGGTGGAAGGCCTCGTCCGACTGGCTGGCACTCAGCCCGTCGATCAGAGCCCGCGAGAAGCTCGCCACCATGTCGTTCTGTCGCGCCAGCCGCGCGTTGGCTTCCTCGCGCGGGTAGCCCCCCGACAGCGCCACGACCTTGACCACCTTCGGGTGCTCGATGCAGTCGCGGTAGAGGTTGTCCTTCTCCGGCAGCGTGAGCTTGAGCATGACCAGCTGGTCGTCGCCGAGCTGGTCGAGATGCTCCATGATCCCGGCCTTCAGCATGTCCTCGGCCTTGGCCTTGTCCGGGCAGTGGATGTCGACCTCGGGCTCGATGATCGGCACCAGGCCCGCTTCGATGACCTGGTGACCCAGCTCGAACTGCTGCTTCACGATCGCGGCGATCCCGTCGGCGTCGGCCTGCTTGATCACCGAGCGCTCCTTCGTGCCGAAGATGCCCTTCGACTTGGCCTTCTTCAGCAGGGCATCGACACCGGGGATCGGCTTCATGAGCTGAACGCCCTGCTGCTCCTCGGCCAGACCCTTGTCGATCTTCAGGATGGGAACGACCTTCTTCACGTCCCACAGGTAGTCCGCCGTCGGGCGCCCTTCGATCTCGCGATCCATGGTGTTCTCGAACAGGATCGCGGCCAGGATCCGGTCGCCGCCGAAGGCCTCGTCCGTGATGATCCGGGTGCGCATCTGGTGCACCAGGTCGAACATCTCGTCCTCGGTGGACCAGGCGTCGTCCGGCACTCCGTAGGCCCGCAGAGCCTTGGGCGTGCTGCCGCCGCTCTGGTCGAGCGCGGCGATGAAGCCGTCCTGCGTGCGGAACTTCTCCAACTGCTGGTCGAAATTGCTCACGATGGTCCTCGAGGGCTGAAGGTGTGAACGATCTCCCGGGCGCGCACGCTCGGGATGCCCGCGCGGGACGGCGGGCCCCACTCGGCCGGGCCGACACGATCGCGGCAACCCGCCCGGGCGTCAAATGGAGGGATGGGACCACTGCCAGGTGGCGACGCCCAGGCAGGTGACGGCGCGCGGGGCGCCCGTGCACGACATTGCGCGCGTCGCCCGTGTGCCGAGACCGACGCCCCCGTGACCCGGGTGCGCCCCCCGGCGGGCGGTACGGGACGATGGCGGACCGGACGGGACGCTCGGGGCCGATGACAGGGCGGTGCGGGCCGATGACGGAGCGCTCCAGGCCCCATCACGGAGCGCTCCAGGCTCATCACGGAGCGCTCCAGGCCCATCACGGACCGGACGGGGCGGCCACCGACTCGCCGACGGATCGCCGCGAACTCCCGAAGGTGAGCTCCGCGCGCCTGCGATTGTGCGCCCCGCACAGAACGCGCAGGTTTTCGGGGTCGTTGGCTCCGCCCAGGGCGAAGGGCTGGACGTGATCGACCTGGAGGTCGCGGGTGGCGCTGCACCACGTGCCGTCCGGGGCGACGTAGGTGCAGCGGTGGCCGTCACGGTCGAAGACCTCTTTTCGGGTGGCGCGGGGAATGTGGCGGCTCGCGGCTTTCGGCTTCGCGGGTTCGGCCTTCTTCTTCCGCGGCTTCGGCCCGTCGTGGTCCAGGTAGAAGTGGACCAGTGCGTTCAACGCCTCCTCCATCGACATCGCCTGCGGCTTCGTCCGCGACAGCTTCGCCCGCGCCCGCTCGAAGGCGGCGTGGTCCTCGGCGGTCAGCGTGAACGACAGGGCCATGCGGGGTTCGATGGCGGGTTCGGCATCGGGCGCTGGCGTCGAGATCCCCGCTTTCGGAGCGGAAGTGCCTGGGCCTGCACCACCG
>DATFKK010000152.1 GCA_035268685.1 Candidatus Krumholzibacteriia bacterium
ATCGGCACCTCCGGGTGGAACTACGACCACTGGATCGGTCCGTTCTATCCCGACGGTCTTCCGAAGAAGCAGTGGCTGCAGTTCTACGCCGACCGTTTCCACTCGGTCGAGGTGAACAACTCCTTCTACCAGCTGCCCACCGAGAAGACCCTGCAGGGCTGGAAGGAGGTCGTCCCGAGCGGGTTCCGCTTCGCCGTGAAGTGCAGCCGCTACGTCACCCACATGAAGAAGCTGAAGGATCCCGCCGAGTCGATGGCGAAGTTCTTCGATCGGGTCGACGTGTTGGGGGCCTACCTCGGTCCGGTGCTGTTCCAGCTGCCGCCGAACTGGAACTTCGACGCCGCGCGCCTCGAGGCCTTCCTCGGCGGGCTCCCGGGCGGGCACCGCTACGTCTTCGAGTTCCGCGACCCGGACTGGTGGAACGATCGCACCTACGAACTGCTGCGCGAGGTCGGCGCCGCCTTCTGCCACTACGACCTCGCCGGCGAGCAGTCGCCGCGCGAGATCACCGCCGACTTCGTGTACGTGCGCCTGCACGGTCCGGGAGAGGCCTACGAGGGGTCCTACGGCGAGCAGGCGCTGCGCGGATGGGCGGGGGCCTTCTCCGCCTGGGCCGCGCGGGGCCGCGACGTGTACTGCTACTTCGACAACGACCAGAACGGCTACGCCGCCCACAACGCGGCCCGCGTGCGCGAGATGCTGAGTTGAGCGGCGGCGCTCAGCCCTCGCCCTCCTCTTCGCGCTCCTCTTCGGCCCAGTAACGGGGTGTGCCGTAGAAGTCGTACAGGCGCTCCTCGTAGTCGCGGTTGATCGGCTGGTTCGGGTCGAACTCCGGACTGTCCTCGATGTGCTGCCGCGTGAGGTCGACGATGAGGCGCTCCTCGCTCCAGTCGAAGCGCTCGGTCCAGGCCGGGGCCACGAGCACCTTGCGGCCCGGCAGCCACTTGCGCGTGTCGATCACGAGGTAGCGCACCACCCATTCCTCGTCGTCGACCGCGACGTCGGCCACCGATCCGCAGTCGGCGTCCTGGCAGTGCACGTCGTACTTCAGGATCTCCTGCACGCTCCGCAGGTGCGGATCCTGGCGTTCGGGCGACGGCGGCCGCTCGTTCACGACCTCGGGCGCGTTGCGCCGCACGGGGGCGAGTTCGGGGCCCTGATCCATCGGCAGGGGGGCGGGATACCAGTAGGGCCGCCAGCCGAAGTGATCGAAGAGCTTCTCTTCCTGCTGACGCGACACCGGTTCGTCGGTCACGGCCGCCGGACTGTTCTCGATCTGCTCCCTGGTCACGTCCAGGTGCACCACCCGATCCTTCCAGTCGAAGGACCGGATCGCCTGGGGTGGCAGCAGGACGATCTTGCCGGGCAGCCAGCGGCCGGTGTCGGCCACGAGGTAGCGGATCGCCCAGGTGTCGTCCTCGAAGTAGAAGTCGTGGACGCGGCCCGCGTCGCCGTCGTCGGCGCGGAAGGTGTAGTGGACGAGGTCTCGCAGGCTACGGATCACGGCGGGACTCCTTTCGCGGGGTGTCGGGGCGCGGCACGTCGGGCGGAGGATCGGGCTGCGGGAGGTCCGGCGGATCCTGGGGCGGCCGTGTCGGCGGTTCCCGGGGCGGCTGCGTCGGCGGTTCCTGCGGGGGCGTCGTCGGAGGCTCCTTCGGCGGCTCCATCGGCGGTTCCGAGGGGGGACCGGTCGGCGGGTCCACCGGCGGTGGGTATTCGGACCGGGGATACGTCGGGCGTGGATGTGGTATTGGCTGCATGGCGCGTGGCCTCCGTCGGCGGACCGGGTTCGATCCCCAGGATGCGTGGTCCGGCGACGATGGGCGACCTGGCGGCTCCCGACCCTGGGGAGGGGAGTTCCCCGACCGGGTCCGGGTCCTCCCCGCGTGACTCAGTCCCCGTCCTCCCCGCCCGCCTGCTCGAATCCCGAGACCACCTCGAGCAGCTCCTGGGTGATGGAGCTCTGTCGCTGGCGGTGGTAGGTCTGCCACAACTCGTCCAGACGCTCCTCGATCGAGTTCTCGGCGGCCTGCATCGCGGCCAGGCGACTGGCGTTCTCCGCCGCGAGCGAGGCGGCGAAGGCGCGGTAGACGCGCACGAACAGCGCCTCGCGCGTGAGGACACGAACCATCGCCGGCAGAGGGAGCGGGATCATCGGCAACGACGGGCCGTCCCACGGCGAGTCGCGCAGGTCGTGCAGTCGTTCCACGTCGAGCGGTAGCAGGGGCACTCGCAGCGACTCGTACGACGTACCTTCGGTCGGCCGGTGGTGGAACGCGACCACCGGGCCCGCCCGGAGTTCGCGCCGCACGCGGTCCAACGTGAACAGCGTTTCCTCGACCACGTCCGTCACGCCGGCCGCGGAGCGCGGCAGGGGCAGCGACTCGACCACCTCGAAGGGCGTCGCCTCGAGATGACCGCGGAGACGGTCTCCGGCGACGACGAGTGCGACCTCGTCGGGGCCGAGGCCCTCCCGCTCGAAGTGATCGACGAGGAACTCGCTCATGATCCGGTCGAAGGGCCCGCACATTCCCTGATCCGATCCGACGGCGATCGCGAGCAGCGGATGCGAACCCACCTCCTCGGCGATCGCGGCTCGGGCGATCCCGCCGTGGAAGCGGAGGGCGCGTTCGCCGGCGTCGGACTTCAGGGTCGCCTGCCACCCGCGCTCCACGGTCGCGTGGTAGACGTCGAGGGCGTGCGCCGACTCCTCGTACTGTCGGATGTTCACCGCCGCGACGGCCTTCATGGTCTTCACGACCGATTGCAGGCCTTCTGCACCGTCGATGCGGTCACGAATCTGTTCCAGGGTCTGCATCGGATTCCTCGTCGAATTCCGCGAGGGCCTCGCGGGCGATCTGTCGCATGCGCTCGCGGGCGTCGTCGTCGAGGTCCTCGCCCTCGACGATGCGCCGTCCGAGTTCGTCGTCGCCGCCCAGCGACGTGCGGGCGGCCTCGCGCAGGGCCTCCTCGGCCTCGGCGATCCGTTCGAGATCCACCTTCTCGAGCATCCCCTCGGTCAGGGCGAACAACGTGAGGATCTGCTCGACCACCGGGATGGGGGCCGCGGGGTCCTGCCGCAGGACCCGGCGTACGCGGCGGCCGTGGGCCAGGGTGCGCCGCTTCTCGGCGTCGAGGCGCGTGCCGTAGCGGCTGAAGCGCTCGAGTTCCTCGAACTGCGAGTAGGCGAGCTTCAGGTCGCCCGTGACGTCGCGGAAGGCCGGGACCTGTGCCTTCCCGCCCACGCGCGACACCGAGCGGTTCACGTCGATCGCCGGGAGCTGGCCCTGCCCGAAGAGGTCGGGCGACACGTAGATCTGACCGTCGGTGATCGAGATCAGGTTCGTGGGGATGTAGGCCGAGATGTTCTGGGCCTGGGTCTCGATCACCGGCAGGGCCGTGAGCGAGCCGCCGCCGATCTCGTCGATGCGATTCGAGGCCCGTTCGAGCAGGCGCGAGTGGAGGTAGAAGATGTCGCCGGGATAGGCCTCTCGCCCGGGAGGTCGGCGCAGCAGCAGCGACAGTTCGCGATAGGCGCGGGCGTGGTGGGTCAGGTCGTCGTAGACGACGAGCACGTCGTGTCCACGTTCGGTGAAGTGCTCGGCGATGCTGGTGGCCGTGAAGGGGGCGAGGAAGCGCAGCCCGGGAGGGTCGTCGCCGTGGGCGACGACGACCACGCAGCGGTCCAGGGCATCGTGCTCTTCGAGCTGGTCGACCACGGCCGCCACCGACGCGCTGCGCTGACCGACGGCGCAGTACACGCAGATCACGTCGTCACCGTCCTGGTTGAGCATGGTGTCGACGGCGATCTGGGTCTTGCCGGTCTGCCGATCGCCCAGGATCAGCTCGCGCTGCCCCCTGCCGATCGGGATCACGGCGTCGACCGCCTTGATCCCGGTCTGCAGCGGACGCTGGACCGGCTTGCGGTCGAGGATCGCGGGAGCCGGTCGTTCGGCCGGCAGGCGGTCGGAGGTGCGTATGGCCTCACCGCCGTCACGGGGGCGACCGGCCGGATCCACGACCCGGCCGAGGAGGGCGTCGCCGACCGGGGTGTCCATGGTCCTTCCGGTGCGACGGACCTCGGTCCCTGCGCCGATCCGGCTGGCTTGGTCGAGCAGCACCACGCCGATGCGGTGGGTATCGAGATCGAGCGCGATGCCCAGGGCCGACGGCCCGATCTCCACCAGTTCCTCGCTGGTCACGCCGGGCAGTCCCTCGACGTGGACGACTCCCCGGCCCACGTCGGTCACCCATCCGGTCTCGTGGACGTCGATCGTCGGCCGGTCGTGCAGCTCGTCGAGGGCCTCCTCGAGGGTCCTGCGGACGTCGGGGAGGGTGTCGAGGAGAGTCGACGGATTCATGCCGCGTCCTCCCCGTTCTCGTTTTCGTCGTCCGTGTCGCCCTCGTCGGGGTCGGCCGAGGGTTGGTGCAGACGCTTCTGGACGCGACGGGCCACCCGCTCGAGTTCGCGGTCGAGACTGAAGTCGAGCACGTGGTCGTGGCCCTCGATCCGCAGACCGCAGATCACGCCGTCGCGGGTGTCGAAGTCGAGCGAAGGCTTGCGCCCGAGTGCTTCCTCCAACGCCGATGTGATCTCCTCGCGCTGCTCGGCGTCGAGCTCCCAGTGGCTGGTGACCTCGAGAGAGGGGCTCTGGTCGTCGCCGGTCAACCGCCCGCGATCCTCGTCGGACATCGCGGCGGCCTCGTCGCAGAACCGCGCGACGATGCGTCGTTCGAGTTCCTCGTCGGCGATCCGTTCGAGGAGCCGGCGGGAGACGTCGAGCGTGGCCCGACCGAGTTCGCGGCGCATCTCCTCGACGAATTCCTCCTGCTGCGAGCGCAGTCCGGCCTCCCATTCGCGGCGTCGCTCCTCGACCTCCTCCCGGGCGCGCTCGGTGCGCCGCCGCCGTTCCTCGTCGGCCTCCTCGCGGGCCTCGCGCAGCAGGCGCTCGCGCTCCTCGCGGATCTCGCGTTCGAGGCGCTCCTTCTCCTGCTCCGCCTGCTCGGCGCGTTCCCGGTGCTCCTCGGCTTCGTCGTACTCCTTCCGGATCCGGCGTCGCCGCTCGTCCATGGCGTTCACGATGCGGTCCCACAACAACCAGCGCAGCAGGAGCACCAGCACGAGGAAGTTCACGGCCTGGGCCGCGACGGTGAACCAATCGATCAGCACGACGACCACCTCCTGGCGTCATCCGGGGTGACCGGGGGACGGTCCCTGCGGTCAGCTTCCGGTGACATGGCCCCAGAAGGGATTCGCGAAGATCAGGATCAGCGACACGACCAGGCAGTAGATCGCGGTCGATTCGATCATGGCCAGGCCGACGAACAGCGTGCGGTTGATGGCCCCGGCCTCGTCGGGCTGCTGGGCCATCGACCGCAGGGCCTCGGCGAGAGCGCGGCCCTCGCCCAGGGCCGGTCCGATCGAGCCGATGGCGATGGTCAGCCCCGCCGTCACGGTCGAGACGAGAGCGACGAGCGTGGTGTCATTCATCGTGGTTCTCCTTGCCTGAAGCCTTCCCGGCGGCGCCGGAATCGCTCGTGCCGACCTGCGTGACCCGCATTCCGGACGAGATGTAGACCAGGGCGAGCACGGCCAGGATGTAGGCCTGGATCAGGCCCGTGATCAGTCCGAGCACCCGCATGACGATCGGGAAGAAGAGCGGCGTGATGGCCAGCAGGATCGCGACGATCTTCGTGCCGCTCATCACGTTGCCGAAGAGGCGCACCGCGAGCGCGAGGGTGCGCGAGAGTTCGCCGATCACGTGGAAGGGAAACATGACCGGCGTCGGGCGGACGTAGCGCCGCAGGTAGTCGCCGACTCCCTGGTGGGCGATTCCGAACACCGGCACGGCCACGAACACGAGCAGGGCCAGGGCGGCCGTCGTCGACAGCGAGGCCGTGGTTGGCACGTAGCCGGGGACGATGGTCAGGAGGTTCGCCGTGGCAGCGAACAGGAACAGGGTCCCGACGAAGATCGTGAGCGGCCGCGAGGGGGTCGGCGCCGCCTCGCGGATCTGGTCGGAGACGAAGGACACCGCCGTCTCGAGGAAGGCCTGTGTCCGCGAGATCCTGTGCCCGCTCGAGAGGTTGCGGGTCGCCCACCACGACAGGACCACGAGCAGGGCCATGACCGCCCACGCGCTGACCAACGTCGTGTTGATGCGCACGAAGTTCCACTGCCAGAACACCGTCTCGTCGGGCGTGATCTGCGTGATGTCCATGGGCTCACCGACCTCGGGGCGACGACCGGGCGCGCAGACGGGCCGGCTCGCGCTTCACACGGGACACGGCCATGACCCGAGCCAGGACGAAGCCCATCAACGCGATGGGCGCCGCGACGGGATCCCAGCGTGCCAGCGCGACGGTGACGGCCGCCACCAGTCCGAAGCGCAGGGCGGCACTGGCGGCGAGGAGCCGGACCGGATGCCGAGCCCCCTGCAGACGGTCGACGGTCCAGTGCAGTCCGTCGAAGAAGACGCGGCCGACGGCGAATCCCGCGAGCAACGAGCCGCCGATGACGAGAGCGAGATGACTCATGGTCGGACCCTCACTTCCTTCCGGTTTCCTGCTTGATCCAGTACCAGGCACTGATGCATCCGAGGACCAGGCCGACCAACAGGCCGGTCAGGGTCCAGGACACGTCGTCGTCCCAGGCGCGGTCGGCGACACCTCCGAGCGCGATGCCGATCACGGTGGGGATCACGATCGACCATCCGATCAGTCCGAAGGTCCCGACCCAGTGCCAGTGGCTGTCGCGCCCCTCGCGCAGCACCCGGAGACGCCGCGCGATCTTGCGGCCGACGGACGATTCGAAGTCTTCGCGGCTCATCGCTCGTGCTCGAGGTCCACGAAGCGACGCACGAAGTCCGACTGCATGCGTTCGAGCGCGCCCCGGGCCCTCTCCTCGCGTTCGGAGACGTCGAGCATCTGCTCGGCCACCACCTGCTCGAGTTCCTCGAGCTTCCCCTGCACGGCGCGCCACACGCTGACCGACACGTCGTCCCCGCGCTTGACCATGATCCCGCGATCGATCGCCACGACCTCCTGTTCGCGGGGGCGTGCGGAGGGTACGTAGGTCAGGATGCCGGGCACGAGAGCCGCCGCGAAGTCCACGTGCCGGGGGTAGACCCCGAAGGATCCGTGCCGGCCCTCGGCCTCCACGTAGTCGACGTCGTCGTCGATCTCGGTTCCCGTCGGCACCACGATCCGGAGTCTCATTGCGCCTCTCCGTTCCGGGCGGCCTGCTGGTCGTCGTCTTTTTCGGCGGCGTCCTCGAGGGGCCCGATCATGAAGAAGTCACCCTCGGACCGGCCCGCCGTCTCCCCGGACAGGATCCGTTCGCACCCGTCGACGGTCTCCTCGCGCGAGACCGCCACACCGGGCTTCCCGGTGAACTGCTCGGTCACGAAGAAGGGTTGCGTGAGGAAGCGCTCGATCTGACGGGCCTGTTCCACGGTGCGTCGGTCCTCGCGCGAAAGCTGGTCGAGGCCGAGCATGGCGATGATCTCCTTGAGGTCCTCGTACTGGGCGAGGGTGCGGCGCACCGCACGCGCGACCTCGTAGTGGCGCGACCCCACCACCCCCGGCGACAGCATCGAGGAGTTCGTGCGCAGGGGATCGATCGCGGGGTACAGGCCCTGGCTCGAGCGGTCCCGGGACAGGACGATCGACGCCGAGAGGTGACCGAAGAGGTGCACGGCGCTCGGGTCGGTGAAGTCGTCGGCCGGCACGTAGACCGCCTGGATCGAGGTGATCGATCCCTCGTCGGTGCTGCAGATCCGTTCCTCGAACTCCGCGAGGTCGCTCTCGAGGGTGGGCTGGTAGCCCAGGCGCGACGGCACGCGACCGAGCAGCCCCGACACCTCGGTGCCCGCCTGCACGAAGCGGAAGACGTTGTCGACGAGCAGCAGCACGTCGCGCTGCATGCGGTCGCGGAAGTACTCGGCCATGGTCAGGCCGGTCAGGCCCACGCGGAATCGCGCGCCGGGTTGTTCGTTCATCTGGCCGAAGACCAGGGCCGTGTCGTCGAGGACCTCGGCCTCCTGCAACTCCCGGTAGAGTTCCTCGCCCTCGCGGCACCGCTCGCCGATCCCGCAGAAGAGGCTCACACCCCCGTACTCGCCGACCACGTTGTTGATCAGTTCCATGATCAACACGGTCTTGCCGACCCCGGCACCGCCGAAGAGCCCGGCCTTGCCGCCGAGCTCGAGGGGGGCCAGGAGATCGATCGCCTTGATCCCGGTCTCGAAGATCTCGCCGCTGGCGCGCCTTCGTTCGAGGGGAACGGGCGCGCGGTGGATCGCACGGAGTTGATCGGCGTCCACGTCCTCGCGCCGGTCGATCGGGGTGCCGGTCACGTCGAACATGCGACCGAGCACGGCTTCGCCGACGGGGACGCGGATCGGTCCTCCGGTGTCCCGGACGACCGACCCGCGGCGCAGTCCCCGCGTCGGTCCGAAGGCGATGGCGCGAGCCGTGTTCGCGTCCTGGTGGGACGCGACCTCCACCGTCAGCTCTTCGTCGTCGCCGACGACCAACCGGCTGTTCAGGGCCGGGAGTTCGCCCTCGCGGAACCGTACCTCGACCACGGAACCGTGGATCGCGACCACCGTGCCGGTGCTGCTCGACGATTCCGCGACGGACATGCTCCTCTCCTCGTCCCACCTGGGACCGAACGATGCCGGATGCGTCATCACTAGCCCAGGTCACGCTCCGGGAGCATCAGGACGAGAGGGGAGCGGCGGG
>DATFKK010000153.1 GCA_035268685.1 Candidatus Krumholzibacteriia bacterium
GCCGACGAGGCGCGCTTGCCACGGCGGGGGCCTTGGGGGCATCATAGGTTCACGAGCAACGAGGCTCCGAATCGTGCGCCTTGCCGCGCGCCTCGGAGCTGAAGGCGTCCACGTTAGACGCCGCAGGAAGCGAACCCCATGCAGGATCGACTCGACTTTCGTGTCCAGGTACTTACGCGCGAAGACGTTGGGGCAATGCGAGGGATGCTCGCAATGTTCGGCGAGGCGTTTGAAGACCGAGAGTCCTACACGAAGGCGCAGCCCGATGACCAATACCTCATCGACTTGCTTTCAAGCAAGGCCTTCATCGCCATCGCCGCGATCAACGGTCAAGCTGTGGTCGGCGGACTCGCCGCCTATGTTCTGCCAAAGTTTGAGCAGGCTCGCAAAGAGATCTACATCTACGATCTAGCAGTCGCGTCTGCTTGCAGGCGTCAAGGCATTGCCACCGCCATGATCGAAGAGCTCAAGAGAGTTGCCTTGGCCGAAGGCGCTTATGTCATCTATGTCCAAGCAGACTATGGCGACGACCCGGCAATCGCGCTGTACACGAAACTAGGGGTCAGTGAAGATGTCCATCACTTCGACATTCCTCCCGGTGAAAGCGGCGTTTAACCCTTCCATCGAGAGGACGTCGCCCGGCAAGCCGGGCGCGGCTCTCATGTCAAACGTTGGAGCGACGCGCATAAACGGAACCGTCATGTTCGGCTCAGAGGTCTGCCGGAGTTCGCGAGAGCCCCGGTGTTTTTGTGGCGTGTCACCTCGCTTCGGGACCGGTTCCGGCGGCCTTCGCCTTCGGGAGGACTCTGGGCGTCGGCAGGGGTAGCTGTGTAGCGGCGGGTCCCAACTCCGCCTTCCAGCCGACGAGGCGCGCTTGCCACGGCTGGGGCCTTGGGGGCATCATTGGTTCACGAGCAGCGAGGCTTCGACAGGCGCCGTACAGCACCCCTCGCAGCTGAACGCGCCCACGTTGGGTACACCCGCGTGAAGAGGAAAGCGCTCCTGGGTATCTCGGCGTTGCTCTTGGTCGGGCTTGGAGCGCTGGCCTATCTGGCAGCGCCGCATTTCGCGACACCAAGATTCAGCGTGCTCAATGCAACGAGGAGCGCTGTTCAGGTGACCGCTTACTGGAAGAACGAAAGCAAGCGCCTCGGCACCATTGGGCCGAGTCAGGAAGTAGAGTTCACGGTCGATGACGAAGCGGGAATCTCATTCGAGGCGAAGTACAAGAACGGTAAGGAAGTGGCAAGCGACGAGATGTACTTCACGTCAGGCACCTCGATAGAAGCGAAGATTACAGAAACCGCGGTCGAGCTTCGCTATGAGCCACGCAACTGAGCAGAACGTTGGAGTCACGCGGATAGACGGAAACGTGGTGTTTGGTTCAGAGGTCAGCCGAGGTTCGCGAGAGCCCCGGCTTTCTCATGCTCCGTAACCTCACTTCCAAACCGGTCCCGGCGGCTTTCACCTTCGGATAGGTCGACGATCGCGGCCTCGAGTTCGCTGTCGGGTTTCGGATGCGCTGCGGCCCGGCGTTGGCTCTGCGGTTCCGTTCGAGGCCGAGGTCGGCGGGCGATGTCCCTTCGACGACATGGCGGCCGGTGACCGAAGACAGCTGCGAAGTGTCGCGGCGAGGGCGGCTGGTGTCGGCTTCGGCACGAGGCCCGGCTCTCGAGCAGTTGGCTTCGTGGGGTTCTGGGCGGCGGCGGGTGTAGCTGTGCAGCGGCGGGCCCCAACGCCGCCCTCCAGCCGACGAGGCGCGCTTGCACCGACAGCGGCTTCGGGTGCATTCTTGGGGGCACGAGCAGGGAGGCTTCGAACAGCGAGGCGCCGTTCAGCGCGCCTCGCAGCGAAACACGTCCACGTCGGGGCGACGATCGAAGTGCGTGAGGCAAGTCCGCCGGCCACCGAGGTACTTCTGATGTCCAGAAAGAGCTGTCCCCGCTGCGGTCACCGCATCACGCTGGGTCGATTTCTTCGGCTCACCTCGCATCGTGTGGTGTGCCGGCAGTGCGGTGCCGAACTGCACTCCAGACCAGAGCGCTTCGTGCTGGCGCTTGCGATCATGGCCGTCCCGCTCGGCTTCGTGGTTGCCGAGGCGCTCCGCAATCCCGTCTGGTGGCTCGGCGTCGTCGCGACCTTGGCTCTCTCTGTACTGGTCTGTTACTGGCTCTTCGAAGTGCGGGCCGCTCCAGGCACATGGGTCGAGGAGCGCGTCGACCGGCAATCCTGATGCGGGGACCATGCGCCCCGACTCCGCAGCACAGGGGACAAGGCGTGCTTGCCACGGCGCCAGCTTTGGGTGCATCATCGGTAAGCGAGCGGGGCGGCCCTGGAAAGGTCGGTCCGAATGCGCTGCATGGCCGAACGCGTCCACGGCAGCCGCGCCTCGAATGGGACTGGCTTCTGGAGGAGAACTGGATTGAGACGACTCGTCGCTGTCGTTCTGGCCTACGTCACTTCCAGGGTTGTGTTCGGCCTGTTCGAGTTCCAGTACCGTCCGTTCGATGAATCGTTCGACCTCGGGAAGCTGGCCATCGATCTCGGTGTCTTCGTCGTGTTGTATGTCGGCTTCGAACGGCTGTTGAGACTGGTGGGGCCGTTTGCTGCCAAGGGCGGGGGCTGACGTCCGTTCCAGCCCTCGAGGAGCGCTTGTCACACCGCGGCTTCGCGGGCGTACCCGAGTCACGACCAGCAAGCCCCATCACGCAGGATGCACAGACCGCCCCTCGGAATCATCCACGTGAGGCAGAGAAATGACGCTCAGCGAACCCATCGAGTGGAGCGGTGTTCTCGTCCTGCTCGGCCTGTTCCTCATGTGGCTGGGGCACACGAAGTGCCGCCGTGCGGAAGCGCCTCCCATCCATCGTGACCCGCTCGACAACCCTTTTGCCCGTCGCGGGTGGTACACGCGGACGGGGAATCGATTACGGGTCGTCGGCTTCACGATCAGTTGTCCGGGCGCGGCGGTCTCGTGCGGCACCGTTCGAACGCGCCCCGCGGCTGGTCGCGTCCGCAACATGCTGGAGCCGGCGTTCTTGCACTGCTGCAATGTCTGTGGAGGAATCCGAGAATGAAGAACAGAAGCTTCGTCATCGCAGGTGTCGCATCGAGCGGAGCAGGGGTCGTCCTCGGGATCGCCATGTCTTCGACGATACCCAGCACTCCGTTCGTCTTCGGTGCCACGATTGCCGTGTGTGCAGCGGTGGTGGCGGCCGTTGTCGGCGGCAGTCGAAAGAGGGGTGTCGATCTCCCGCGAGAGTGATCGAGTCCTGGGTTGCGCGTCATGGCATTGCGATCCTCTGGTGCAGTGTTCGGACACCCGCTTCGATTCTGCGAAGTGAGCTTCGCAGCGCGGGCATGTCGCGGCCCGTCACTCCGTCGCCCGCCACGAAGAAAGCAGGTCGACGATTGATCACGGGCATCAACCACATCACCCTGGCGGTCAGCGATCTCGATCGATCGTTCGAGTTCTACACCGAAGTCGTCGGGCTGAAGCCCGTCGCGAAGTGGGTACGCGGTGCGTACCTGGTCGCCGGCGACCACTGGGTCTGTCTGTCGGTCGATCCGTCGACACGTCGCGGTCCACAGCCCGAGACCACGCACATCGCGTTCTCCGTGCCAGCAGAGGACCACGCAGAATGTGCGGAACGCGTGCTGGCGCACGGTGTATCGGTCTGGAAGGAGAACCAGAGCGAAGGTCCCTCGCTGTACTTCCTCGACCCCGATGGCCACAAACTCGAGCTCCATGCCGGCGATCTGAAGAGCCGCCTGGCCGCGCTCGAGGAGCAGCCCTACGAAGGGCTCGAGCTCTACGACGGGCTCGCGGCAGTTTCCAGCAAGAGATCTGGGTCGTAGGGTGGGCTGGCTGGCGCCCATCGGTCCCTTCGCATGGAACGGACTTCCCGGGGAACTCGTCGTAGACTGACCGGGCCGGACGTCGATTCTGCGGAATCGCTGCACGGGCAGTCCGAGACCGTCTCACGACGATCCACCAACGACCCGCACGCACCAGGAACCCACCGTGTCCACCGACGACCTCGCCCTGCTCTTCGAACTGTTCGAGACCACGCCGCGCCAGGGACCCGGCAGTGCCGAGAGCACCCGCCGCGCACTCCGGATGCTGCCCGCCGACCTGCGGATCGAACGGGTGCTGGACCTCGGCTGCGGCACCGGGGCGTCGACCCTCGTGCTCGCCGAGGAGACGAACGCCGCGATCACGGCCGTCGACATCCATCCGCCCTTCCTCGCCACGCTGCGGGACCTGGCCGCCGAGCGCGGCGTGGCCGATCGCATCACGACGGTCGCGGCGGACATGGCCGCCACACCGTTCCTCGGCACCGGCTTCGATCTGGTCTGGGCCGAGGCGAGCGCGTACTCGATCGGTTTCGAGAATGCACTCGAGCGCTGGCGCTCGCTGCTCCGCCCCGGTGGCTGCCTGGTCGTGACCGAGATGGTGTGGTTCACGGCCGAGCCGTCCGACCGGGCGAAGGCCTTCCTCACGACGGAGTATCCCGACGTGCAGGACGAGACGACCCGCATCGACCAGGCACGCGCAAGGGGCTACGACCTGCTCGGTTCGTTCCGCCTCTCGTCGGACGACTGGCGTGCGTACTACGCCGGCCTCGATGCGCCGCTGCGCGAGGCGACCGCGCGGCACGGTGCGCTGGAGATCTACGAGGACATCCGGACGGAGATGGCCACGTACGAAGCCTGCGGCGACGACTACGGGTATCTGTGCATGGTGCTGCGGTCGACGTCGGGGTCGCAGTAGCCGGGCGGGGCGAAACGTCCCACCGACGATCCCCGGTTCCGCGCCGGCTCGAGCGCGTCGTGCCGGCACCCATCGGGGCCGACCGGACCCCGCCCCGGGCCACCACCCGGCGCCGAGCCTCCCCAGACCCCCGCGCCCAGCGTGGACCTGCTCCACGATGCCGGACGCCTCGAGTGAGCCCCACCTTGCAGGCGTGACTGGACCCCCGCCCGTAAGGAGCTCCCATGGGCCGCCCGCTCACGCAGAAGCTCATCGAATCCCATCTCGCCGGCGGCGAGAGGAAACCCGGCGAAGAGATCGCCCTGACGATCGACCAGACGCTCACCCAGGACGCCACGGGCACGCTGGTCATGCTGGAACTGGAGGCGCTCGAACTCGATCGGGTGCGCACGCAGCTCTCCGCCCAGTACGTCGACCACAACCTCATCCAGTCGGACTTCCGCAACCCCGACGACCACCGCTTCCTGTTGAGCGCCTGCCGCCGCTTCGGCGTGTGGTACAGCCGCCCGGGCAACGGCGTGAGCCATCCGGTGCACATGGAGCGTTTCGGGGTGCCGGGCCAGACGCTGCTCGGTTCGGACAGCCACACCTGTGCGGCGGGTTCGCTCGGGATGCTGGCGATCGGGGCCGGGGGCATGGACGTGGCCATGGCCATGGCCGGCGAGCCCTTCCGTGTGGGCATGCCGCAGGTACTCGGCGTGGAGCTGCGCGGCGAACTCCCCGACTGGGTCAGCGCCAAGGACGTGATCCTCGAGATGCTGCGACGCCGCGGCGTCGATGGCGGCAAGGGCTTCGTGATCGAGTACCACGGCCCGGGCGTGGCCACGCTCAGCGCGATGGACCGCCACGTGATCGCCAACATGGGCGCCGAACTCGGCGCCACGACGTCGATCTTTCCGTCGGACGAGCGCACGCGCGAATTCCTCGAGCAGCAGGAGCGCGGTGCCGCCTACCGCGAGCTCGCCGCCGACCCCGATCCGGACTTCGACGAATACGAACGCATTCGGCTCGACGAACTCGAGCCGCTGATCGCGCTGCCCACGAGTCCGGGCAACGTGGTGCCGGTGCGCGAGGTCGCGGGCCGGCCGATCGGCCAGGCCTACGTGGGATCGTCGGCCAATCCCGGGCTGCGCGACTTCGCGGTGCCGGCGATGATGGTGGAGGGCCGCACGATTCCCGCCGACGTGTCCTTCGACGTGAATCCCACGTCGCGGCAGGTGCTCGCGAATCTCGACCGCATGGGCCACATCGAGACGCTGGTCGCCGCGGGCGCGCGCATCCACCAGGCTGGGTGCAATGGCTGCATCGGCATGGGCCAGGCCCCGGCCACCGACACCATCAGCCTGCGCACGGTGCCGCGGAACTTCCCGGGCCGTTCGGGCACGCGCGAGGACGCGGTCCACCTGTGCAGTCCCGAGACGGCCACGGCCTCGGCGTTGCGGGGCGAGATCACCGACCCGCGCGATCTCGACACGGACTGTCCCGTCTTCGAGGAACCCGACCGCGTGATCGTCGAGACCTCGCTGCTCGAGGAACCGCCAGAGGACGGTTCGGACGTCGAACTCGTGAAGGGGCCGGGCATCGAGCCCCTGCCGCCCTTCGACCGCCTGCCCGATCGGATCGAGGGGCCGGTCCAGCTCACCATGGGCGACGACGTGTCGACCGACGAGATCATGCCGGCGGGCACGCGGGTCCTGCCGCTGCGCAGCGACATCCCCGAGATCAGCGGCTACACCTTCGAAGCGATCGACCCGGAGTACGTGGATCGCGTGAGCGAGGAGATGGAGAAGAGTCACCTCGTGGTCGCCGGCGACAACTACGGCCAGGGCTCGAGCCGTGAGCACGCGGCGCTCGCTCCCCGCTACCTGGGCCTGCGGGTCGTGATCGCGAAGAGCTTCGCGCGGATCCACCGGCAGAACCTGATCAACTACGGGATCCTGCCGCTGACCTTCGTCGATCCCGACGATCACGACCGCATCGAACGCGGCGACGAGATCGAGCTGGCCGACCTGCGCCGGGCGATCGAGGCGGACACGCTCACCGCGCACGACCGGACGCAGGACATCGACCTCGAACTCCGCAGCGACCTGTGCGGACGGGAGTGCGCGATCGTGCGCGCGGGTGGGCTGATCAACCACGTGCGCGAACACGGTCTGTCGGAGCAGGCCTCCGAGCGCAGCGCCTGAGGGTCGGGCCAGGCCCCACGGATCCCTCGCGGACCCACCGACCGGCCGGTCCGGGACCACCGTGCTCGGCCGGAGGCGGGCGGGCCCATGCCCGGACGACGCCGGACGCGGCATCTTCCGGGTCCACGCCGCACGCCCCCGTACCTCGACCTCGTGGAGGACCCGTGACCCGCGAAACGATCGAACTCCCGTGGTCGGTCGAACGCCTGCAGGTGCTCGACGCCGACGGCAACGTCGACGACGAGCTGCTGCCCGACGTCGACGACGACGAACTCCTGCAGCTGCACCGCGCGATGGTCTTCGCGCGGCGATACGATGCGCAGCTGCTCAAGCTCCAGCGCCAGGGACGGATCGGGACCTTCGCGCCGATCCGCGGCCAGGAGGCCGCGCAGGTCGGTTCGGTCTCGTCCCTGCGCGACGACGACTGGATGGTGCCGTCGTTCCGTGAGACGGCGGCCTCGCTGTGGCGCGGACTCGATCCCGTCTCGTTGATCCTCTACAACGCGGGCTACAACGAGGGCGGCGCGATCCCCGAAGACGCGCGCGACCTGCCGATCGCCGTGCCGGTGGCCACGCAGATCCCGCACGCCACCGGCATCGCCTACGCCGCGCGCCTGCAGGAGACCGACGAGGTCGTCCTCACGTACTTCGGCGACGGTGCCACGTCGGAAGGCGACTTCCACGAGGCCCTGAACTTCGCGGCCCTGCACGACCTGCCGGTGATCTTCCTCTGCCAGAACAACCAGTACGCGATCTCGACGCCGCGCGAGGAACAGACGGGCTCGAAGTCGATCGCGCAGAAGGCGCTGGCCTACGGCATGCCGGGCGTTCAGGTCGACGGCAACGACGTCCTGGCCGTGCGCCGCGCCACCGACGAAGCGGTCGCCACCGCGCGCGCCGGCGACGGTCCCACGCTGATCGAGGCGGTGACCTACCGCATGGGCGTGCACACCACCGTCGACGATCCGAGCAAGTACCGCGACGAGGAAGAAGTGGAGGAGTGGAAGGAGCGCGATCCGATCGAACGCCTGCGCATCCATCTGAAGAACCGTGAACTGATCGACGACGACGCCATCGACGAGCTCGAACAGGAGATCGACGACGAGGTCTCCCAGACCTGGAAGGACGCCGAGGAGCGCATGGAGTCGCTCGGCGACCCGGCGGTCATGTTCGAGCACGTCTACGCCGAGCCGACCGAAGAGATGCTCCGCCAGCGCGAGCAGGTGGAGCAGCGCGGCGGCACCGCCGGCGACGAGGAGGACGCATCGTGAGCGAACTCACCATGGTCGACGCCATCAACCGCACCCTGCACACCGAGATGGATCACGACGACACGATGATCGTCAGCGGTCAGGACGTGGGTGTGGACGGCGGGGTGTTCCGCGTGACCGACGGACTGCTCGACACCTTCGGCGAGCAGCGCGTGATCGACACGCCGCTGGCCGAGTCGCTCATCCTGGGCTCGGCGGTGGGCATGGCCGCACACGGCCTGCGTCCGGTGTGCGAGATGCAGTTCTCCGGCTTCAGCTACCTGGCCCTGCACCAGCTCGAGAGCCACGCCGCGCGCATGCGCTGGCGCACCCGCGGGCGCTTCACGGTGCCGCTCGTCGTCCGCATGCCCTACGGCGCCGGTGTGCACGCGCTCGAGCACCACTCCGAGAGCAAGGAAGTGTACTTCGCGCACACGCCGGGCCTGAAGATGGTGGTGCCGTCGAGTCCGGCCACCGCCGCCGGCCTGCTCCGCAGCGCGGTTCGCGACCCCGACCCGGTGGTCTACTTCGAGCCCAAGGCCCTGTACCGCTCCTTCCGCGAAGAGGTCGACCCCGACGAGCAGGAGATCGAGATCGGCCGCGCACGCACGCTCCGCGAGGGTGACGACATGACGCTGGTCGCCTGGGGAGCCATGGTCCCTCGCGCGCAGGAAGCCGCCGATCGCCTCGCCGACGACGACGGCATCGAGGTCGACCTGATCGACCTGCTGTCGCTGTCGCCGCTCGACCACGAAACGGTCTCGGAGTCGGTCCGCCGCACCGGCCACGCCGTGATCGTCCACGAGGCCCATCGGACCTTCGGGCCGGCCGGCGAGATCATGGCGCGCCTGATCGAGGACGCCTTCTGGTGGCTCGAGACCCCGGTCGAACGCGTGACCGGCTACGACGTGCCGGTTCCGTACTTCGCCCGCGAGCAGGACTACCTGCCGAGCGTCGATCGCATCGTCGCCGCCGCCCGGCGCAGCCTGGAGGTCGCGTCGGCATGACCAAGGAATTCGTGCTGCAGGATCCCGGTGAGGGCCTGCACGAGGCCGAGATCAGCGAAGTGCACGTGGGCGAGGGCGACACGGTCGAGGAGGACGACGTCCTGTTGACCGTGGAGACCGACAAGGTGTCGGTCGAGATCCCCGCACCGTTCAGCGGAACCATCGAGGACCTGCGCGTGGGCGAAGGCGACCAGGTCCGCGTGGGCGAGGTGCTGTTGACGTACGACGAGGCGGGCGACGACGGCGCGGCGCAGAAGACCGAGGAATCGGACGAGAAGACGGCGGGCGCGGAGTCCGAGCAGGAGTCCGACCAGGAAACCGACCAGGCGGAGACGCCCGACGAAGAACCGACCGAGTTGGAACGTGGTGAGTCGAGCGCCGAGGAGGAGGACGACGAGTCCTCCCGTCGTGGCGATGCGGGTGCGGAGACGGAGGCGACGACGAAGCGCACCGAGAAGGAGACGGCGGAAACGACGCGTGACGCGCACGACCGCCGCCGTCCCGTGCCCGCCTCGCCCGCGACCCGCCGGATCGCCCGCGAACTCGACGTGGATCTGCACGCAGTGGAAGCGAGCGGACCCGAGGGGCGCGTCACCGCCGACGACGTCCGGGCCGCGGCCGGAGAGGACGGCGAAGGGCGCGAGCGAGCCGCCGAGCCCACCCGCGAGCCTGCCGCGTCGGCCGACCGCGCCGACTTCGAGCTCCCGCGCCTCGACACCCCAGGACTTCCCGACTTCGATCGCTTCGGCCCGACCGAACGCATGCCCCTGCGCGGTGTGCGCCGCGTGACCGCCAAGCGCATGGCGCTGGCCACGTCGCAGGTGGCCGCCGTCACCCACCACGACGTGGCCGACGTCACCGATCTCGAACGCCTGCGTCGGCGGTGGCGAGACGACGTCGAGGAGATGGGCGGCAAGCTCACCCCGACGATCTTCGCGATGAAGGCGGTGGTGACCGCGCTGCAGGAGTTCCCACGGTTCAACGCCTCGCTCGACGTCGAGGCCGAGGAGATCGTGCTCAAGCAGCACTACCACCTGGGCATCGCCGTCGACACCGGGCGGGGTCTGCTGGTGCCGGTGATCCGCGACGTCGATCGCAAGTCCCTGCGCGACCTGGCCGTCGAGTTCACCGAACTGGCCGAGCGCACGCGCAACGGCGACGCCACGCGCGACGACCTGACCGGAGGAACCTTCACCATCACCAATCCCGGAGCGATCGGGGGGACCGGCTTCACGCCGATCGTCAACTGGCCCGAGGTGGCGATCCTGGGAATGGGCCAGGCCCGGCTGGAGACCGTGGTCGAGGGTGATCTCGACGACCACGAGAGTGCCACGCGACTAAGGCTCCCGCTGTCCCTGACCTTCGACCATCGCGTGGTCGACGGCGCCGAGGCTGCCCGCTTCGTGCGCCGCGTGGTCGATCTGCTCCGCGATCCCGAATCCCTCATGCTCGACGCCTGAACGGAGGACACCGATGAGTGACGACGAGGCTGGGCGCGTGATCGTGATCGGGGGCGGTCCGGGCGGCTACGCGGCCGCCTTCCGCGCCGCCGACCGCGGACTCTCGGTGACCGTGGTCGACGAGGGCGATGGTCTCGGCGGAGTCTGCGTCGACCGCGGTTGCATCCCATCGAAGGCACTGCTGACGATCATGGAGACCATCCTGCGCGCCCGCGAGGCGAGCGAGGCCGGGGTCCACTTCGACGACCCGTCGATCGATCTCGACGCCCTTCGCACGTGGAAGGACGAGATCGTGGATCGCCTGGTCGGCGGTCTCGATTCGCTGGCCGAACGCCGCGACATCGAACACGTGCACGGACGCGCACGCTTCGTCGACACCGACACGGTCGAGATCGACGGCGACGAACGCCGGTCCTTCGACCACGTGGTGCTCGCCACCGGCTCCCGTCCACGGCCGCTGCCGGGCGTGGAGTTCGGCGAACGCATCATGGACTCGGCCCGTGCCCTCGCGTTGCCCGACCTCCCGGGCTCGTTGCTGGTCGTCGGCGGCGGCTACGTCGGTCTGGAACTGGGCCAGGTCTACGCCACGCTCGGTAGCGAGGTCACGGTGGTCGAGATGACCGACTCGCTGCTGCCGGGAACCGACGAAGACCTGGTCGGACCGCTGTCGGACGCCGTCGCGGCCATGGTCCACGACGTCCGCCTCGGCACACGGGTCGAGGAACTCACCGAAGCGGACGGCGCGGTCGAAGCGCGGATCGACGACGAGACGCTGACCTTCGACCGTGCGCTCGTGGCCATCGGACGCGTACCGAACGTCGAGGACCTGGGCCTCGACGCCGCGGGCATCGAGACCCGCGACGACGGGACGGTCGACGTCGACGAGCACCGGCGGACGTCGAACCCGCGTGTGCTCGCGCTCGGCGACGTGGCCGGTGGCGCCTGGCTGGCCCACGAGGCCATGCGCGAGGGAGAGGTCGCCGCCGACGTGATCGCGGGCGAGGCCGACGCCTTCGACGCCCGCGCGATCCCGGCCGTCGTCTACACCGATCCGCAGGTCGCCTGGTGCGGACTGACCGAGGCCGAGGCCGAACGCCAGGAGCGTGAGGTGAAGGTCGAGCGGTTCCCGTGGTCGGCGAGCGGGCGCGCGCACACGCTCGGGGCGAGTGCCGGTTTCACCAAGCTGCTCTTCGATCCCGACGACGGCCGTCTCCTGGGCGCCGGCATCGTCGGGCGTCAGGCCGAGGCGCTGGTGGCCGAAGCCGTGGTCGCGATCGAGATGGGCGCGGTCGCCCGCGATCTCGAGATGAGCATCCATCCGCATCCCACGTTGTCGGAGACGATCGGCGAGGCGGCCGCGTCGTTCCACGGCGTCGCCACCCACGTCGCGCACTGATCGGGGCGGTGGGATCATGCAACTCGAGTCGTCCCCGGAACGCCGCGGGCAGGCCGGGATCCGTCCGGCCCTGCTCTCGATCCTGATCGCGGGGCTGCTGATCACATCGGTGGCCGCCGCGACCGACGACGCGCCGCCCATCGACCTCGATTCCTTCCTGGCCGCGGTGCGCTCGACGCACCCTCTGTTCCCGGCCGAGGACCTCGCACCGCGCATCGAGAGCGCGCGGCGCGAGGAACTGGGCAGCGCCCGTGACTGGCGACTGGGTGCCCGCGGCGGCTGGACCTACCGTGAGCCGATCAGCACGTCGACCTTCGCGCCGCGCTGGACCGAGGTCTTCGACCTGAACTCGTCGGTGGAGCGCGCGGTGTGGTCCACCGGTGGCCGCTTCGCCGTGGATTGGACCTCGCGCTGGACCGAACAGCAGTTGCCCTCGATCGAGGTCCCCTCACCGCAGGGTGTGCAGTCCATCGAAACGGGCGCGGGGACGCTCTTCCGCACCGGCCTGTCGCTGCGGTTCTCGCAACCACTGCTGCGCAATCGCGGGGGGACACTCGATCGACTCGAGTACGACGTCGCGGAGTACGGGATCGACGCGGCCGGCCTGCAGGCACGCGAGCGGCAGGAGGCCTTCCTGCTCGAACTCGGGAGCATGTTCGTCGGCTGGGCGCAGTGGCACCGCCTGCGCGACGTGTCCGCCGACCGCGTGGACGTGGCCGAGGAGCAGCTCGACCTCGTGCGCGATCTGCGCGAGAGCAATCTCGTGGATCGCGTCGACGTCCTACGGGCCGAGGAGTCGTTGGCCGCGGCCCGACGCGGCCTGTCGACGGTCGAGGCCGAGTTGCGCGGGCAGCGCGCGGCGCTGGCCGAACTCGCGCAGATCGAGGACCTGACCCGCCGCGCGCCGTCGATCGCACTGACCGACACCGTGGCGCTCGACGATCTGCAGACCGTGCTCGCCGAATTGCGAGGCCGTGCGAGACGGCTGCAGGTCGTCGACCAGCGCCGCCGCGCGGTGCAGCTGCGCCGGGACGGTGCCGCCGAGTCGGAGGATCCCACGCTCGACCTGGACCTCGACGTCGGCATCGCCGGCGGCGACCGCGACTCCTACGGTTCGGCGTGGGCGCTCGACTCGCCGGACGTGGGCGCGGCGCTGGTGTTCCGCCAGCAGCTCGGCGCCGGCCGGGCCGAGGCCGCGCGTGAACAGGCCGACCTCGAACTCCGCCGTCTCGACCATCGCCGGCAGCAGACCGAACTCGACCTGCGCTCACAGGTGGCCCGCCAACGTGCGCGGCTGGGCGGGCTGGCCGACGCTCTGGCCCTGCACGAGCGGCAGGTCGAGATCGCCGAGCGCAAGGCCGCCGCCGAGCGCGACCTGTACCGCGAGGGCCGCAATCCACTGACTTTCGTGCTCCAGGCCCAGGACGCCGAACAGGCGGCGCGCGAGGCCTGGATCCGCACGGGGGCACAGTACCGCCGCGCGCTGCTGGCCTACCGCGCGGTGATCGACCGTCTACTCGACGAACCATCCCATGGAGACGGATCGTGACCGACACCACCGAACGCACCGGTGAGCAACAGGACTCGAAGGCCCTGCCCGTCGGCGAGACGGCGCGCAAGGTCTTCCTCGTGTTCTCGCGCCGTCATCTGGCCGCGAACCTGTTCACGCTGATGGTGCTGGTGCTCGGCGTGGTGCAGGGGATGCGCATCCAGCGCGACGTGTTCCCCGAGGTCAACCTGGGCGAGATGATCATCACCACCCGCTACCCGGGAGCCTCGCCCCGCGACGTCGAGCTGAACGTGACCGACGAGATCGAGGACGAGATCGAGGGCGTGGCCGGGATCGAGGAGATTTCGTCGTACTCCATGGAGAACCTGTCGGTGATCACCGTGACCATCGACATCGACGCCGACGACGAGCAGCAGATCGAGGACGAGGTGCGTCGGGCCGTGGACCGCGTGGTAGACCTGCCGCCGGAGGTCGACGAGGAACCGCGGGTGGAGACGATCGAGAGCCAGGACCTTCCGATCCTCGAGGTGGGCGTGGCGGGCGACCTGCCCTACGAGACGCTGCGTACGCACGCGGCGCGCTTCGAGCGCGCGCTCGAGGATCTCCCGGGCGTCGCGGAGCTCGACGAGATCTGGTACCTCGACCGCGAGGTGCGGATCGAGGTGTCGCCCGCCCGCATGGACAGTCTGCAGGTGGCGCTCGACGAAGTGGTCCGCGCCGTGGCCGGCCGCAACGTACGCTCGACCGGTGGCGAACTGCAGACCGGTGACCGCGAGGAGAGCGTGGTCACCCAGGCGCGTTTCGAGTCGCCCGAGGAGATCGCGCGCGTGCCGGTGCGCGCGGTGTTCTCGGGACCGGTCGTGCGCGTGGGCGACGTCGCGGAGATCGTCGACGGCTACGAGGAGGCGCGCACGATGTCGCGCATCGACGGCCTTCCCGCGGTGACCTTCGCCGTGGTCAAGGACGACGACGCCGATGTGATCCGGGTGGCCGACCGGATCCGCGATCTGGCCGAACGCTTCGAACTCGAGGAACTGCCCGACGGCGCGCGCATCCTGTTCAGCAACGATCAGAGCACCTACGTGCGCAACCGCTTCGCGGTGGTGATCGCCAACGGGTTGATCGGCCTGGCGCTGGTGCTGGTGGTGCTGACCGTGTTCCTGAACATGCGCACTGCCTTCTGGGTGGCGATCGGGATCCCAGTGGTTCTGCTCGGAGTGGTGTTCCTGTTGCCGGCCTTCGGTCGGTACCTCGACATCATCACGCTGGCCGCCATGCTCCTGGTGATCGGTCTGATCGTCGACGACGCGATCATCGTGAGCGAGAACACCGTGCGTCGGCACGCCCTCGGGGTGGGATCGGGACCGGAGGCCGCGGCCGAGGGCATCGCCGAGGTCTTCCGGCCGGTGCTGACCACGCTGCTGACCACGTTTCTTGCCTTCGCGCCGATCTTCTTCATGCCCGGAGTGACGGGCCAGTTCATCACCGTGATCCCGCTGGTGGTCAGTCTGGCCCTGGCCCTGTCCCTGGCCGAGATCGTGTTCGCACTGCCCGCGCACCTGGCCGGCGGTCTGGATCGCCTCGACGAGAAGAAACGCAGTACCCGGCCGTGGTTCGACCCCATCCGAGGCCTCTTCGTGCGCTTCATGCGGGGTGTGCTGTGGGGGCGGTACGTCTTCGTGGTGCTGTCGGCCGCTCTGCTCGCCATTGCCCTGTGGTACGTCACCACGCACATGCGCTTCATCCTGTTCCCCGCCACTTCGGCCGACTCGTTCGTGGTCTACGTCGACACGCCCGTCGGATCGTCGCTGGAACACACGTCCGAGAAGGTCACCGAGATCGAATCGCTGGTCGCCGGCCTGTCCGACGGCGAGCTGGAGTCCTTCGCATCCCGCATCGGCAGCCACGGTCGCTTCGAGCCGGGCGAGAACGAACACTGGGCCTTCGTGCGCGTGAACCTGACGCCGTACCCGCAGCGCGAGCGTACCGCGGCCGAAATCGTGTCGGCCTTGCGAGACGACACCGACGAGCTCGAGGGCTTCGCCGACATCTTCTACAAGGTGGTGAAGGGCGGGCCGCCGGTGGGGCGGCCGGTCACACTGCGGGTGATCGGCCACGACCCGGAGCGTCGACGGGCGCTGTCGGACTCGGTAGTGGCCTTCCTGGAGTCGATCGAGGGCGTCCGTGACATCGACCGCAACGACCGCCGCGGTCCGGCCCAGATCCGGGTCGACCTCGACCAGAACCGGCTCGCCCGGCGCGGACTGACGGTGGCCCAGGTGGCCGGCACACTGCGCCTGGCCTACGAGGGCCGCGACGTGGCCAACGTGCGTTGGGGCCGCGAGGACGTCGACCTGCACGTGCAGCTGACCGAAGAGGCCCGGTCCGATTCCACCCAGCTCGCCTCGCTGCGGATCCCCAACGTCGAGGGCCGTTTGATCCGTCTGGACGACGTGGCCGACTTCGAGCGCACGGGTGGCCCGTCGCGCATCCATCACTTCGACACCGACCGGGCCACACGCATCACCGGCGACGTCGATCAGGACCTGATCACGCCGCTGCAGGCGATCGACCGGATCCGGGGCCACTTCGACCTCGCGGCGGACTGGCCCGACATGGAGTTCGTGTTCGGGGGCGAGGGCGAGGAGACCCAGGAGTCGTTCCGCAGCCTGTTCATCGCCTTCGGCGTGGCGGTGATCGCGATCTACTTCCTGCTCATGCTGCTCTTCGAGTCGGTCACCCAGCCGCTGACGATCATGGTGGCCATTCCCTTCGGCGTGCTGGCGGTGATCTTCACCTTCGCCGTGCACGGTCTGCCACTCGGGTTCCTCGCCATGCTCGGGCTGGTGGGACTGACGGGCGTGGTCGTGAACGACTCGCTGGTGCTGGTGAGCCACGTGGAGGACCTGCACCGCAGCGATGCCGAGGCCACGTGGAAGGACGTCGTGAGCGAGGGCGCCGCCAATCGTCTGCGTCCGGTCACCATGACCACGTTGACGACCTCGTGCGGTCTGCTGCCGCTGGCCTACGGACTGGGAGGCAGCGATCCCTTCCTCGCGCCGATGGCCCTGTCGCTGGGCATGGGCCTGCTGCTGGCCACGCCGCTCTCGCTGCTGCTGGTGCCGTGTCTGTTGATGGTGCGCCAGGACGTGCACCGGCTGTTCCGGCGCGGCGGCTGAGAGACCGCCGCACCGGATCCGGTCGATCAGGCGAAGAGCGGAACGCGGCGCAGGCGCTCGCCGGTGGCCATGAAGTGCGCGTTGCCGAGGGCGGGCATGGTGGGAGGGATCGGGACCTCGCCGATCCCGCCGGGCCGGTTCTCGTTCTCGAGGATGTGCGTGGTCACCGTCGGTGTCTCGCTCAGGCGCATCATCGGGAAGTCGCCGAAGTTGCCCTGTTGCACGCGTCCCTTCTCGACGGTGATCTCCTGCATCATCGTCGCGCTCAGGGCGAACACCACACCACCCTCGAACTGCGAGCGCACGAGGTCGGGGTTGATCACACGGCCGCAGTCGACCACGGCGGTCACCGCGTCGATCTTCGGCCGGCCGTCCTCGACGTGCAGGTCGAGCACCTCGGCCACGTACGAGTCGTAGCAGTACGAGAAGCCGATCCCACGACCGTGGCCGTCGTCGACGCTGCGGCCCCAGTTCGAGCGGTCGGCCACTTCCTCGACCACGCGCAGCATGCGATCGGGGTCGAAGGGCGGATCGCCGTCGCCGCGCGGTCGTGGGTGCTCGCTCAGCATCCGCAGTCGGAGTTCCATGGGATCCATACCGCCGGCGTGGCCGAGTTCGTCGAGGAAGCACTGGGCGACGAAGGGATTCTGCGAGTGCACGGTCGACCGCCACGCACCGCGTGGCAGGACCCACGGCACGTGCGTGTACTCCACCCGCAGGTTCGGGAACTGGTGGGAGGGGAACTCGTCGGACCGGAACACTCCGCGGTGGGTGTTGAGGATGTGCCAGTGCAGGGCCGTGGGCACGCCGTCGGCGTCGACGCCACCGCGCAGGCGGTGGAGGCTGGCCGGGCGGTAGCGGTCGTGGCGCATGTCTTCTTCACGGCTCCACACCACCTGCACGGGACCGTCGACCTCGCTCGCGATGCGCGCGGCCTCGAGTTCCATGTCCGGGTACAGACGCCGTCCGAAGCCGCCGCCCACCAGGGTGACGTGCACGGTCACCTGCGAGGTGTCGAAGCCCAGCAGGCGCGCGACGCGTTCGCGCACGGTCTGCGGGTTCTGCGTGGGCGTCCAGATCTCGCATCGATCGCCTCGCAGGTCGATCGTGCAGTTCATGGGCTCCATGGGCGCGTGAGCCAGGAAGGGCAGCTCGTAGGTGGCCTCGAGCGTCCTCGCCGCGTTGCCGAGCGCGCCGTCGACGTCGCCGTCCTCGCGCAGGACCTCGCCGCGCTCGTCGACCAGGCGGCGGAAGGTCTCGTGCAGCTGCTCGGTGCTCGCGTCGGCGTCGTCGCCCTCCTGCCAGGCGATCTCGAGTGCCTCGGCTCCGCGCAGCGCCGACCAGGTGTCGCGGGCGATCACGGCGATGCCGTCGGCCACGTAGAAGCCGTCGTGCAGGCCGTCGATGCCGAACACGCGTTCCACGCCGTCGATCCGCATGGCCGGCGACGGATCGAACTCCTGCGGACGGCGTCCACCGTAGACGGGACACCGCGCGACCGCGGCGTAGCGCATGCCCGAACGCCGGATGTCCATGCCGTAGCGGGCACGGCCGGTGACGATGTCGGGGCCGTCGATGCGGTCGAGGGATTCGCCGATCAGGCGGTAGGTGGCCGGGTCCTTGAGTTCGACTTCGTCCTCGCTCGGAACGTCGAGGGTGGCGGCGGTCTCGACCAGATCGCCGTAGGCCCACTCGCGGTCGCTGTTCCAGTGCAGGACGCGTCCGTCGCGGGCGCGGCACGAGCCGGGTGCGACGTCGCCGAGGCGGGCGGCGGCGCGGATCAGCATGGTGCGCGCGGTGGCGCCGGCCTGGCGCAGCGGATCCCACATGAGCCGAACGCTCAGACTGCCTCCGGTGAGCTGGTGGCCGTACTTCTCGTCGCCGTCGGCCTGGACGATCGTCACGTCGTCGAGGCGGACTTCGAGTTCCTCGGCCAGGATCATGGGCATGCCGGTGCGGGTGCCCTGACCCATGTCGGTACGGGAGACCCACACGGTGATACGGCCATCGGTGTCGATGGCCACGAAGACGTTGGGCTGGAAAGTGTCGGCGGCGACGGCGTCGGTGGCGTCGACGGAGTCGAGCAGGGCGACGCCCAGCACGAGTCCACCGGTGGCCATGCCGGTGCGTTGCAGGAACTCGCGGCGTCCGATCTTGCGGATGGCGACCATGATCAGCCCTCCTTCGCCGCGCGACGGATCGCCCGGTGGATGCGTTCGTACGTTCCGCAACGGCACAGCACGTCGTCCATGGCGGCGTGGATCGCGTCGTCGTCGGGGTCGGGGTCCTGTTGGAGCAGGGCCACGGCGGCCATGATCTGTCCCGGCTGGCAGTAGCCGCACTGCGGGACCTGTTCGGCGAGCCAGGCGCTTTGTACGCGATGCGTTCCGTCGGGCGACAGGCCTTCGATGGTCGTCACCCGCGAGCCGTCGGCGTCGGACAACGGTGTGACGCAGCTGCGGACCGCGGTGTCGTCGAGCAGGACGGTACAACTGCCGCAGATGCCCTGCCCGCAACTGAAGCGCGTTCCCGGAAGGTCGAGGTGGTCGCGCAGGGCCCACAGGAGGGGCATGTCGCCGGAGGTGTCGAGCGTGCGGCGTTCTCCGTTGACTTCGAACTCGAATCGGGCCATGGCGTCCTCCTCGGGCGCGGGCGTCGAATTGGGGTGCGCCCAGTGTTATGGTCGCGCGGGGTGATCAAAACATGGATTCCGTGACCTCGTCCGCCGAACTCGTGCGCGCCTTTCGTGAACACCGTCACGCGGGGCGCTCCTGCGTGCTCGCCACACTCGTGCGGGTGGTCGGGCCGGCCTTCCGACCGCTCGGCAGCCGCATGCTCGTCGGCGACGACGGATCGCGGATCGGCGACCTGAGCGGCGGGTGTCTGGACGACGACGTGGCCGCCCGGGCGGTCGAGCTGTTCGAGACGGGCGGTTTCCGCCGCCTGGTCTACGACGGCGAACGCATCGCCGATCTCGCGCGCGGTTTCGCCACCGGGTGCCCACGCCGCGTCGAGATCCTGCTCCAGGGCGTCGATCCCGATCCGACCGGCGTGCTCGAGCACGTGGCCGAGTGGGATCGCAACCGCCGGTCCGGCGTGGTGCTCACGCTGTTCGGGCGCGACGAGTCCGACGACTTCATGCCGGTCGTCTACACGTGGCCATGGGGAGAGGATCCCACGCCGGTGCCGGGGGATCCCGGACTGGCCGAGGAGATCCGTCGTGTCGCGCGGGCGGTCGAGGACGAACCCGTGACTCGCGACGTCGTGCTGCGCGTGGGCGAGGAACGCATCCGTGTGCTGGCCGAAGTGGTTCGTCCTCGTCCGCGTCTGCTGTTGATCGGGGGCAGCGTGGTGGTGATCGAGGCGCTTCGGTCGATGGCCCGGGCGCTCGACTGGGAGACCGTGTGCGTGGCCGGAGGCGGGCCGGCGCACGGCACACGGCCCGAGGACGAGCGGTCGATCGACCCCGCGGAACTCGACGAGACGCTCGACCTGGACGACCGCACCGGCGCACTGGTGCTGACGCACCACAACGCGCGCGACGCCGAGTGGATCCGTGCGCTGCTGGCGAGCGACGTGGCCTACGTGGGCGTGATGGGTTCGCGCCGACGGTTGAAAGCGATGTTCGCGACGACGGGAGCGGTGGACGACGGCGGCCGTCTGTACGCTCCGGTCGGGCTGGATCTAGGCGGGCGCTCTCCACACGACATGGCCCTGGCGATCCTCTCGGAGATGCAGGCCGTTCTGAACGGACGCACGGCGCGCCCGCTGCGTGAAGGTCTGGGCACCGGCGACACCGGAGCGATCGTCCTGGCCGCCGGTGGATCGCGACGCCTGGGCACGGCGAAACAGTTGCTGCAACACGGGCGCCGCACCCTGCTGCGACGCACCGTCGAGGAGGTGGTGGCCACCGGCTGCCGCCCCGTGGTGGTGGTGCTCGGCGCCGAGCACGAGCGCATGGTCGAGGAGCTGCGCGGACTCGACGTGTCGGTGTGCGTGAACGAGTCGTGGCCGGAGGGCATGGGGACGTCGCTGGCCCGCGGGATGTCGTACCTGCGGGAGTTGCCGCGGGCGGTGGATCGCGTGCTGGTGACGTTGTGCGATCAGCCCGCGGTCGACGCTTCCTTGCTGCGGGAGTTGCTCGAGAGCCACGCGCGGGGCGGGCGGAGCATGACCGGGAGTGCGTACGCAGCGACGATCGGGGTGCCGGCGGTGTTCGAGGGGAAGTGCTTCGGGGCGTTGGAGGGCTTGCAGGGGGATCGGGGGGCTCGCTCGCTGTTGCGCGACGACGGGGCGGACGTGACGACGTTTCCGTTCGCGGCGGGGGCGTTGGATGTGGATCGGCCGGAGGATGCCTCGGACTCCTGAGGAGTGGGGCCACCGCGCCCTATTGCGTTCCACCCTGTCCGCGGCGTTCGGCTTCGCACGATGTCGAGTTGCGAAGGCGTGATGTGCACCAGGTCGTCGTCAACGCAAGGCGCGGCTCGACGACAGAGATGTAGGCCTGAATTCCGACACGAGGCAGGGGCAGCGCCAATGAGCGGAGAGTCGATATTTCCGGGTCTGTCGCTCGAGGAGGCGCTGTTGGTGATCGCCGCGGTGCTCGTCGTGGTCGACGTGTTCGTCGCTGCGGATTTTCCGACACTCGTCGCCTATGTCGCCGTGGCCGCGGCGATCGGCATGAACATCGATGCCGATCCTCGGTATCGATGGGTCGGAGGCGCTCTCGTCTGGCTCGTGCTCGTCGTCTTCCACTTCTCGATGTGGCGCAAGCTGGTGACGGGAATCGTGAATCGGTGGATCGCCCCGACGAGAATCAGATCGGTCGTCGAGAGTATGGTCGGGGAGTGTGGCACGGCACGTCGGATCAAGGGTCATCTGATGATCGATGTCCAGGGTGAGCTCTGGTCAGTTCACGAATGCCCGGATCTGGAGGACGGACAGCGAGTCCGAGTCGATCGACTCGTAGATGGTCGTTTGAAGGTCTCGCGTATCGAGTCGTGACCAGGCCCCAGTGGAATCACACTCTACTCGAAACGAAGAAAGACGGGCTGATGTCGATTTTCTACACCATTCCCCAGAGCCACTGCGTCGTGATCCAGCGGTTCGGGAAGTTCGCACGTATCCAGGAAGCGGGTCTGCGATTCAGGATTCCGATCATGGAGCAGATTCGCCGTGTCGACGATTGGGGCGACGTGGCGAACAAACGAGGGTTCATGATCGAACAGACGGAGCAGCAGACCGATACGGAGCCGAGGAACTGCCATACCGCCGACAACGTCATGGTGCGCGCCAACGCGTCGCTGTACTGGCGCATCGTCGATCCACGAAAGGCATTGTACCAGGTCGACGTGCTGCCGGGTTCGCTCTCGGACATCGCTCTGAACTCGCTGCGGTCGAACATCGGCGCCATGGAGTTGGACAAAGTGCTCACGGAGCGCCAAGCGATCAGCGATGCGATCGCGGCCGATCTGGCCGCACCGGCCCAGAAGTGGGGCGTCAACCTGATTCGCGTCGAGATCCAGGAGCTGACGACCGATGAGGACACCTCGAAGGCGATGCTGCAGCAGATGCAGGCCGACCGAAATCGTCGAGCGCAGATCGCAGAGGCCGAGGGGCGCGCGAAAGCCGAGGTCACCGTGGCAGAGGCCGAGCGTGATGCCATGATCATTCGTGCCAAGGGCCAGGCGCAAGCGACGATGATGATCGCGCAAGCCGAGAAGCGATACCTCCAGGACCTGTCCGAGGTCATCCCCAAGGGCGAAGCGGCGATGGTGCTCGCAGCGCAGAAGTACATAACCGGATTCGAGAAGATCAGTCAGGCTCCCGCCGACAAGGTCTTCCTTCCGAACAATTTCAACGGCATCTTCTCGGTGTCCACCAACGGCACGCCTCAACGAGGACATACGCCAGACATCGAGCCGAGTATGCAGTGAACGAATCGTCCTGGGCAGGGGAGCGACCGACCGGGGACACGCGTCGATGATCGGTCGGTCCCCCCCTGGGCATCGTGGTGGGTTCGGTCGTATGGTTGTCGGAGGCGGGAGTCGGCCCCTCCCCGCCGAGCGACCCCGCGGAGGTCTCCCTCATGCGAAGACTCGTTCCCATCCTGCTCCTCGCCCTGCTCGCCCCCGCCCGCGCCGACGACTCCGCCGAGACCAGCCCCCACACCTGGCCCATCGCCTTCCAGGAGACCTACCTGCTCCTCCCGCACGAGGGCCAGCAGCTCGAACTCGAACCCGACGGG
>DATFKK010000154.1 GCA_035268685.1 Candidatus Krumholzibacteriia bacterium
AGTCCGGGACGAAGCCGAGGCGCTCGCGCAGCACGGTCGCCACCGCCACGCTGTGCAGCAGGATCGCCGGCTGCGCGTTGCGCGTCTCGGTGAGCTCCTCCATCGGGCCCTCGAAGCAGAGCTTCGGCAGGTCGAACCCGAGCACCTCGGTCGCGGCGTCGAAGACGGCCTTCGCCTCCGGGAAGGCGTCGACCAGGTCCCTGCCCATGCCGACCTTCTGGCTGGCCTGGCCCGGGAACAGGAATGCCACGTGATCAGCCATCGCCGCGCCCTCCCTTCGATTGCTTCTGCGTCTCGGCGTGCGCTTCCACCGGATCGCTTCCGCTCTCCGCCGCGGCCGCGTCCAGTTCGCGCTGCTCGCGTTCGATCTCGTCCTGGATCCGCTGGGCGATCCGATCGCGCACGCCACGGTCGGCCACGCGGACGGCGTTCGTGATCGCCTGGGCCGAGCTGCGCCCGTGCGCGATGATCACGACTCCCCGGCAGCCGAGCAGCGGCGCGCCTCCGTACTCGGCGTAGTCGAAGCTGCGCGCGAAGTCCTTCATGGCCGGCTTGAGCAGTCCTGCCCCGAGCGTGGCGCGGACGTTGCCTCGGATGTGGTCGCGGAAGCTGTCGAGCAGGAATCCCCCGAAGCTCTCGAGGATCTTCAACACGACGTTGCCCACGAATCCGTCGCAGACCACGACCGAGGCCCGCCCGTCGAACAGGTGCTTTCCTTCGATGTTCCCGACGAATCGGGGGTCATGGGCATCGAGGAGGGCGTAGGCCGCCTGGGTGAGTTCGTCGCCCTTGCCCGGCTCCTCGCCGATGTTCAGCAGACCGACCGTCGCCTCGGACAGGTTCAGGACGTGCTCGGCGTAGATCTTCCCCATGCCCGCGAACTGCAGCAGGTGCTTGGGCTTGCAGTCGACGTTGGCACCCATGTCGATCACCAGACAGACGCCCTTGCGCGTGGGCATGACGGTGGCGATCCCCGGGCGGGCGACCCCGGGAAGGCGTCCGATCACGAGCGTGGCGGCCGCGGTGACGGCTCCGGTGCTGCCGGCCGAGACGAAGGCGTCGGCCTGTCCCTCGCGCACGAGCTGCGCACCGACCACGATCGACGACTCCGTCTTGCGGCGCACGGCCTGGGCCGGCGCCTCGTCCATCGAGATGGTGTCGGGGGCGTGCACGACCCGCACCGGCAGGTCCCGTCCGCCGGCACGGTCGAGTTCGCGCTCGATCGCATCCTCGGGTCCTACGCAGATGATCTCGCTGCCGCCGAGCTGACGAGCAGCGGCGACGGCACCGGGCACGACGACGGAAGGGCCGTGATCGCCCCCGCTCGCGTCGACCGCGATCCTCGGATGTGAGCTCTCGGGCACGCTTTCGGGTCTTACTCGTTGGCCTCGACGAACCGTCGGTCGCCGTAGTGCCCGCACTCGCCGCAGACGCGATGCGGCACCTTCGCCGCGCCGCAGTTGCTGCAACGATCGAGGTTCGGGCGCTGCAGCTTGTAGTGCGTGCGGCGCTTGCGCTTGCGAGCCTTCGAGGTCTTCCGCTTCGGTACGGCCATCGCCGCCTCCCGTTCAGTCGTTACCGGACCCGTCGTCGGGCCCGTCGCCCTCGCGCAGACGGCGAAGGGCTTCCCAGCGAGGATCGATGGCATCGTCCTCGTCGTCGATCTCGTCGCCGATCACCGGCGGTTCTTCGTCTTCGTGGTCGGGATGCACCACGCGCTGGGGCTCGTCCAGCACCACCGCCTCGAGCAGGGCCTCGGTCAGGTCCACCACTCCGCCCGGCTGCGCGATCACCCAGTTGTCGTCCTCGTCGAAGTTCGCCTCGGGCCCGCGCTGTGGGGTCCGGTAGATCACGACCTCGACCTCGACCGGATAGTCCATGTCGAAGGGTTCACCGCTGCGATCGCACGTCATCGTACGCCGGGCCGTGAACTCCCCGTGCACGAGGACCTTCTGGTCCAGCGTGTCGACGTCGAGTTCGCCCAGGACGCGCGCCTCGAAACCCTCGACCCGATGTCCCTGCAGCACCTGGTCCTCGCGGACCAACCGATGGTCCAGAGGAAGCGTGCTGCGTCCGGGAGGAAGGCGGTCGAGGTGGATCTGGACGCGCTCGTCCGGTCGTTCGTGCGCGTTCACCTCGTCGTCCCTTCCGCGGGTCGTACCCGCTGCTCCTCCGGAGGACGGTACCAGCGTGGGGAGGCCCGTCGGACCTCCCCACCGGAACCAGAGAAATCTAGCAATCCGGCCCGGGCTGTCAATGGCCCGGGCGGTCGTTCGTCCCTCTAGCCGAAGACGATGCCCAGCTCGCGCTCGGCGTTCTCCGGCGAATCCGACGCGTGCACGGCATTCTTCCCGATGTTCGTGCCGAACCGGAAGCGGATCGTGCCCGCGGTCGATTCCTCGGGGTTCGTGGCCCCCACGAGCTCGCGCATGCGGGTCACCGCCTCCTCGCGGCGGCAGTGGACACCGACGACGGTCCCGCTGGTCATGTATTCGACCAGGTCGGCGAAGAACGGGCGTTCCTTGTGCACGTCGTAGAAGGTCTCGGCCATGTCGCGGCTCATGTCGAAGCTCTTGATCCGGACGATGTCGAAGCCGTTGTCGGCGACCATCGACAGGATCTCGCTCAGGTTGCCCGCCGCGAAGGCCTCGGGCTTGATCATCATGTAGGTGTCCTGCATGCCGGTCTCCTCCGTCGGCCGGCATGCGCCGGCACGGTTACGGTGTCTGGAATGGGAACGCGGGGGCGCGACGGACACCCGCCCCCGCCGGATTCGGAACGGATCAGCCGTTCTTCTGCAGCGCTTCCTTCGCCGGGGCGTAGGCATCGGCCAGCAGCGGAACCAGGTCGCTCGGCTTGGCGGCCACGGCCACGCCCGCCTCGCGGAAGGCGGCCTCCTTGCTCTCGGCCGTACCCTTGCCGCCGCTCACGATGGCGCCGGCGTGGCCCATCCGCTTGCCCGGAGGCGCGGTGCGACCGGCGATGAAGCTCACCACCGGGATGTTCACGTTCTGCTGGATGTACTCGGCGGCCTTCTCCTCGTCGTCGCCACCGATCTCACCGATCAGGATCGCCGCCTCGGTGTCGGTGTCGGCCTCGAAGGCCTCGAGGCAGTCGATGAAGTTCGTGCCGACGATCGGATCGCCGCCGATGCCGATACAGGTGCTCTGACCCAGCCCACTGCGCGTGAGCTGGTCGATGACCTCGTAGGTGAGCGTGCCGCTGCGGCTGACCACGCCCACCTTGCCCTCGCGGCAGATGTGACCCGGCAGGATACCGACCTTCGACTTGCCCGGGCTGATCAGGCCGGGGCAGTTCGGGCCGATCAGACGCGCGCCACGCTCCTTGACGAAGGTGTAGGCGGCCATCATGTCGTTCACCGGAAGGCCCTCGGTGATGCATACGACGAGCTCGATCCCGGAGTCGACGGCCTCGTAGATCGCGTCGACGGCGAAGGCCGGCGGCACGAAGATGCAGCTGACGTTCGCGCCGGTCTCCTCGACCGCGTCGCCGACGGTGTTGAACACGGGAACGCCCACATGCTCCTGGCCACCCTTGCCCGGCGTCACGCCACCGACCAGGTTGCCTCCGTACTCCTTCATCTGCCCGGCGTGGAATCCGCCGTCGCGGCCAGTGATCCCCTGGACGATGATCCTGCTGCTCTTGTCGGTGAAGACGCTCACTGCGCACCTCCGGCGAGTTCCAGGGCCTTCTGCACGGCCTCGTCCATGGTCACGGCGGGGTGCAGCTCGCTGCCCTCGAGCATCTTGCGACCCTCTTCCTCGTTCGTTCCGGTCAGGCGCACCACGATCGGCACGCTCACGTCCATCATCTCGTTGGCCTTCAGCAGCCCGGCCGCGACGTCGTCGCAGCGGGTGATCCCGCCGAAGATGTTGAACAGGATCGCCTTCACGCTCTCGTCGCGAAGGATGATCTTCATGGCGGTGACGACCTTCTCGGGATTGCTGCTGCCGCCGATGTCGAGGAAGTTCGCCGGGCTACCGCCGAAGTGCTGGACCAGGTCCATGGTGGCCATGGCCAACCCCGCTCCGTTGACGATGCAACCCACGTTGCCGTCGAGCTTCACGAAGCTCAGCCCGGCCTCCTTGGCCTCGATCTCACTGGGATCCTCTGCGCTCAGATCGCGCATCGCGGCGATCCGCTCGTGCCGGAAGAGCGCGTTGTCGTCGATGTTCAGCTTGGCGTCGACCGACCACACCTCGCCGTCGGTGGTCTTCACCAGCGGGTTGATCTCGACGAGGCTCGCATCGGTGGCCATGAAGACCTCGTAGAGCGTCATCAGGGCCTTGCTCATGCCCTTCACCACGGCGGGATCGTCCGTGGTCGCGAAGGCGAGCTGGCGCACCTGGTAGGGCTTCACGCCGTAGCGCGGATCGACGGCCAGGGTGTGGATCTTCTCGGGCGTCTCGGCGGCGACCGCCTCGATGTCCACGCCCCCCGCTGCGCTCACGATGAACATGGGACGCTTGCTCGCGCGGTCCATGATCAGGCCGACGTAGTACTCCTCGGCGATGTCCACGGCGCGGGTCACGAGCACCGTCTCCACCGTGAGTCCTTTGATGTCCATGCCGAGGATGGCCGCAGCCTTCTCCCTGGCCTCGGCCGGATCCTTCGCCAGCTTGACGCCGCCGGCCTTGCCGCGGCCACCGACGTGGACCTGCGCCTTGACCACGACCTGCCCGCCGATGCGGGCGGCGATGGCCTCGGCCTCGTCCGGTGTGCTGGCCACGTCGCCCTCGGGCACGGCCAGGCCACGCTCGACGAAGAGTTCCTTGGCCTGATATTCGTGAACCTTCAACGGTCTTCCTTTCCCTTCGGAGCCGTGATGCGCGTACGGATGCGCTCGATGAGGTCGGTCGTGCTGACGCCCTCGACCATGGGCAGACGGATCACCCGGCCACCCCAGGACGTGACCTCGTCGTGACCGACGATCTCCGTCTCGGAATACTGCCCGCCCTTGGCGACCACATCGGGACGGACCGTCAGAATGGTGGGCAAGACGCTCGACGCGGCGAAAATAGTGACCGCGTCGACCCCCCGCAAACCGCGCACGAGCGTGGCGCGCACGGTTTGGTCGAGGATCGGACGCGACGGGCCCTTCAGTGCGCGGGTGCTCACGTCGTCGTTGATCGCCACGAGCAACACGTCGCCCCACCGGGCCGCCTCGACGATCGACAGCACATGCCCGTCGTGCAGCAGATCGTAGACACCGTTGGTCATGACGATGCTCCGGCCGGCCGCTCGCTCGGCCTCGGCCCAGGACGACAGCTCGTCGGGTGGGACCAGGCGGGCCAGGCCGTCGCCCTCCGGCCGCATCAGTTCCGGTCCTCGTCGAGGCTCCGCCGGAGGTCGTCGAGTCCCACGGCCGCGGTGCCCAGGCGTCGGACGGCCAGACCCGCGGCGCGATTCGCCCAGCGAGCCGCCTCCACCGCGGGTGCCCCGGCCCCGAGGAGCGCGGCGAAGGTCGCGATGACCGTGTCCCCGGCCCCCGTCACGTCGAACACCCGCGTGGCTTCGGTGGGAAGGTGGGTGACCGTGTCGTCGCCGTCGATGAGGGTCATGCCCTGTTCGCCGCGGGTGAGCAGGACCATGTCGGTCTCGAACCGATCGCGGAGACGACGACCGGCCCGCTCGGCCGAGGCGTCGCCGACCACCTCCTCGTGCACCGCGGCGCCGGCCTCCCGCGCGTTCGGCGTGATGCAACTCGCCCCGCGGTACAGACCGAAGTCGGCCTGCTTGGGGTCCACCACCACCGGGACGCCGTCGGCCTTCCACCGGCGGGCGCGGTCCATGACCTCGGGCACGACCACACCCTTGTCGTAGTCCGACACGACGACCACGTCGAAGTCCCCGCGCGTGGCGATGGTCTCCAGCAGGGCCGTCACGTCGCCGGCGGTCAGCGGCGATCGCGTCTCGCGGTCGATCCGCACGATCTGCTGCCCGCCACCGAGGATCCGGGTCTTCACCGTGGTCGGGCGATCGGCGGCCCGGTACAGCGCGCCGGAGTCGATCCCCGCCGCGCCGAGCAACGTCAGCAGGTGATCGGCCGCCTCGCCCGGCCCGATCACACCGGCCAGGGTGACCTGGGCGCCCAGCGCGGCCACGTTCGAGGCCACGTTCGCCGCTCCACCGAGCCGGGCGTCCTCGCCGTGTACCGACACCACCGGCACCGGCGCCTCCGGCGAGATCCGATCCACCCGCCCCAGGACGAAACGATCGAGCATGACGTCGCCGAGCACGAGCACGCGCAGCGACGACAGACGCGTGAGTGCCGGCCCGGGATCGGGGTGCGGAGGAGAAGCGCTCAAGACGGTGGACTCCGGTCGACGGAACGGATCGGTGGGAGCGGGCGGCGAGCTTAGGTTCGCCGCACGGAGGTGTCAATCGAGGCCCCGCGTGCTAGGTTGCAGCCCTCGCGCGCGCATCCCCGATTCCCGGAGGTCGACGTGGCCCAGCCGCAGAACCCCCAGCAGATCCAGATCGACATCGACCCCAAGGACGCCGACGGCATCTACGCCAACGTGGCCTTCCTGCACCAGAGCGCGGCGGAGTTCATCGTGGACTTCGCGCGGATCATGCCAGGGGCCCCGCGAGCGAAGGTGCACAGTCGCATCATCCTCACGCCCCGCGCGGCCAAGGCAGTCCTGCGCCTGCTCGAGGACAACGTCAAGCGCTACGAGTCGCAGCACGGCGAGATCGACACCGCGCCGGTGAACCAACCGATCGGCTTCCAGCCCGCTCAGCCGTCCCAGCCCGGCCAGGGCGAGGGATGATCGCGCCGGTACTCCTCCAGGAAGGGCACCGGATCGGGCGGCGTGCTCTTGAACCGCCGGTGCACCCAGAAGTAGTGCTCGGGGTGGCGCAGGATCCACGCCGTCATCATGTCGGTGTAGGCCTGCGTCAGCCGGAAGACCTCTTCGTCCTGGTCGCGTGAAGGATCGGGTTCGATCGGGTCGAGGATCACACCCACGTGGTCACCGTCGAGCTCCCGACGCACGTAGGCGGGGATGATCGGGACTCCCGCCCGATACGCGAAATAGGCCGGACCCTTGAAGGTCGACGCGGGCCGCCCCAGGAACTCCACCCACACACCGTGTCGACGGGCGTCCTGATCGGGAAGGATCCCCACGAGGTGACCGTTGCGCAGCGCGCGCAACACACCCTTGGCCACGGCCGGCCCCTCGGTGACGATCTCGATCCCCGCCTTCCGTCGGATGTCGTCCTGCATGTCCGCCACCAGCGGGTTCTTCTGCCGCTTCACGAAGAAGGTCGTCGGGTATCCGCGCGCCACGAAGGACGCCCCGAACAGTTCCCAGCTGCCGAAGTGTGCGGTGACGAGCATCGCTCCCTGCCCGCGCGCCCGCACACGGTCGATCGCCTCGAGATTCTCGAAGCGCACACAGCGGATCAACGCCTCGTGGTCCATGCCGGGCAGACTGACGAACTCGAGCAGCGAACTCCCGAGCTGGCCGTAGCTTCGCCGGGCGAGCGCGACGATCTCGTCCTCGGGCATCTTCGGCAACGCGCGACGAAGGTTGTCGCGCGTCACCTCACGGCGGATCTTCAGGCCGTCGTGCACGAGACGGCCGAGCACCGCGCCGAGGCGGACGAAGAACCGCCGCGGCAGACTGCGTCCCATGAGGAACACGAGACCCAGGCCGGCGAACTCCAGGCGGTGTTTGATGGTGGGGCGCTGGGCCAAGGTGACTCCGTCCTCCGGATCGCGCGCGACGACAGGCGCACCGGCCGGGCACGTTAGGTCCGCCCGGCCGCAGGCGGCAAGCCCGAAGCTCCGGCGACCCAGCGATCGGCCCCCACCCGCTGCACCTGTCCGAGCATCTCGGCCTCGCCCAGAGCGGCCGCCACGGCGGCCACCGACAGGCCCGTGCGCCGAGCGATCTCGGCGGCCGACTCGGGCGCATCGCCCAGCCCCAGTGGGCCGGGAGCGCACGCGTCGCCGATCAGTCCCAGGGTGTCGAGCACGTCGCGGGCATGACGCACCGGGGTCGAGCCGTCGTGCAGCGCGGCCAGGGTCCCCTGCGCGTGCGGACAGTCGACCGGACCCGGGACCACCATCGCATGCGCACCGACCTGTGCGGCGAAGTCCAGTGTACTCAACGCCCCGCTCCGGGCGGCCGCTTCGACGACGACCAGGGCCTCGACCAGACCGGCGATGATCCGGTTGCGGGCGACGAAGTCGTGTTTGCGAGGACGACTGCCGGGCGGGTTCTCCGAGATCAGCAACCCCCGTTGCAGCAGTCGCCGTCCGAGAGCGGCATTGCTCGGCGGTGTGATCCGATCGAGACCCCCGGCGAGCACCGCGATGCCCTCGCCACCGGCGCCCACACACCCCTCGTGGGCCGCCGCGTCGACTCCCAGGGCCAGCCCGCTCACCACCACGACTTCCGATCGCGCCAGGTCGGCGCCCATACGCCGGGATACGCGCCGGCCGCGCGCCGTGCCCCGGCGTGCCCCGACCACGCCGACCATCGGCGACCGCCCGAGCAGTTCGCACCGCCCGCGCACGAACAGTACGCCGGGCGGATCGTGCAGCCGCTTCAATGCCTCCCGCGGGTACTCCCGATCGAGAGGCGTGATCCAGCGGATGCGGTGCGGCGCCGCCCGGCGCGCCCACTCCTCGATCCGCCGGCGTACGGCGTCGCGGTAGGGACGCACGCGCGCGACCAGTTCGGACGGAACCTCTCCGGTCTCCAGGTGGACTCGCACCCAGCGGGACCGTGAGGGGCGATCGAGGACGAGATGACAGAGCCACAGCGTCGGGTCCATCGACGGGTGCTCCACTCCGGGAGGCGTGGACACGGAGGCGTCATGGAGGCTCGATCAGAAGTCGTCGATGTCATCGGGGAGCTCGGGGTCGGGCGCGGCCGTCGCCTCGGCGGACGGGCCGGGGGCTCGCACGGGGAGGTCGTGCGGTGCGAGCGACAGTTCGTGTTTCAGACGGCCTCGGAGTTCGGCCACGCCCGCGCCCGTCGCCGCACTGATCGGCAGCACGGATTCCCCGTGCACGTCGGGCAGGGCCTCGTCGGGCGGCCACAGGTCGACCTTGTTGAGGCACACCACACGCCGTGCCCGGCCGAGGTGCTCGGCGTGACGCTCCACCTCGCGACGCAGGACCCGATAGCGCTCGGCCGGCTCGTCGGTGACGTCGAGGAGATAGACCAGCACCCGGGTCCGCTCCACGTGTCGCAGGAAGGCGTGGCCCAGGCCCTTGCCGGCGCTGGCGCCCTCGATCAGTCCGGGGATGTCGGCCATGGTGCAGCTCTGGTAGTCGCCCAGGTCGACGATCCCGAGATTCGGGGTGAGGGTCGTGAAGGGGTAGTCGCCGATCTTCGGCTTCGCCGAGGTCATGCTTCCCAGCAGCGTGCTCTTGCCCGCGTTCGGAAATCCGACCAGCCCCACGTCGGCCAGCAGCTTCAGTTCCAGCCGGAGCCGGCGCTCGGCGCCGGACCGTCCGGTGTCGGACTGCCGGGGGGCCTGGTTGGTCGCACTGCGGAAGCGCGTGTTGCCGCGACCGCCCTGTCCGCCGGAAGCGGCCACGAAGCGCTGACCGGGCTCGATCAGATCGGCGAGCGTCTCCCCGCTGTCCTCGTCGAACACCAGCGTGCCGGCGGGCACGCGGATCTCCACGTCCCGTCCGCGGGCTCCCGTCTTGTCCGCCCCCTGCCCCTGCTTTCCCCGTTCGGCCTGGTACGAACGGCGGTAGCGCAGGTCCATGAGCGTGGACATGTGGGGATCGGCGACGAGGACCACGTCGCCCCCGTCCCCTCCGTCACCGCCGTCGGGCCCACCCCGCGGAACGTAGGGCTCGCGCCGGAAGCTGACGCAGCCCGGTCCGCCGTGTCCCCCGCGGACCTCGATGACGACCTGGTCGACGAAGCGCATGGTTCAGCTCTCGGACGAGAGGCGTCCGTGTTTCTGGACGTAGGCCAACAACCCGCCCTCGGCGAGGATCGGACGGATCGCCGGCGGCACGGGGCGGACGCGGAGTTTCGCCGGGCGCGTGAGGTTCGTGACCTCACCGGTGACCGGGTTCACCTGCAGCTCGTCGCCGTCGCGTGTCGCCCCCGGATCTCCCACGGCCACGGGAAGTCCGATGTTGATCGCGTTCCGATAGAAGATGCGTGCGAAGCCCTGCGCCAGCACCAATCGGACACCGAGCCTCTTCAAGGCACGCGGAGCGTCTTCGCGGCTGCTCCCGTGACCGAAGCCCTCGCCGGCCCAGAGGATGTCTCCGCTCTGCAGACGTTCGCCGAAACCCGGGATGATCGTCGACAGGCACTCCCGGCGCAACTGCTCCGGGTCGGGCTCCCCGAAGGCCTTGTACGGCAGGATCTGACTGGTCTCGACATCGTCGGGCAGCAGCCAGACGCGCCCCTTCAGTTCATGCGCCACGGACGAGCTCCCGGGGATCGGTGATGACTCCACGAATCGCGGTGGCCGCGGCCGTGGCCGGACTCGAGAGATAGATCCGGGCACTGGGATCGCCCATGCGTCCGGCGAAGTTCCGGCTCTGCGTCGCCACACAGACCTGGCCCGGACCCAGGACTCCCTGGTGGATCCCGACACAGGGACCGCAACCCGGGGGCAGCACGACCCCACCGGCTGCCACCAGCGTATCGAGTGTTCCCGAGGCGCGAAGCTGTTCGTTCACACGACGGCTGGCCGGCGCGATCAGCAGCGTGGTGCGCGGATCGACGTGATGTCCGTCGAGCACGGCCGCAGCGGCCTCGAAGTCCGCGACGCGTCCGTTCGTGCAGCTGCCGATCACGACCTGGTCGACGTGCTCGGTCGGCGCGTCGCCGACCGCGACCACGTCGTCGTGGCGGCCGGGTCGAGCCACCGTCGGTTCCTGACGCGACAGGTCCAGCTTGAGATGACGGTCGTAGTCCGCGTCGTCGTCCGCGCGGAGTTCACGATGATCCTCCACGCGCGCGTGGTCCTCGAGGAAGGTACGCACGGTGTCGTCGGTCTGGACCAGGCCGCACTTGGCGCCGACCTCGGTCGCCAGGTTCGCGAGCACGAACCGGTCGTCCATGCCGAGCGACTGCAGGCCCGTGCCCTGGAACTCCAGGCTCGCGTAATCGGCTCCGGACGCACCCAGATGACCGATCAACCGCAGCATGAGATCCTTCGTCGATACGCCCGGCGCGAGACGTCCGATCAGTTCGATCGACACGGTCGGCGGTACGACCAGCCACGCTTCCCCGAGGGCCAGGGCGACCGCGACGTCGGTACTTCCCATGCCGAGTGCGAGTGCTCCCAGAGCGCCCGCCGTACAGGTGTGGCTGTCGGCGCCGACGATGATCTCGCCCGGGCGTGCCCACTGCTCGGCCAGCACCTGGTGGCTGATTCCCTCGCCGAGGGCGGTCGTGGTCAGACCGAGCTCCTCCGCGCGCGCGCGCAGCATGGCGTGGTGCTCGGCGACCGCCGCGGTCGGTGGCGGCACACCGTGGTCGAAGTACAGAACGGTGCGGTCGGCCATCTCGGGCGCGGACCGTTCCAGGACGTCGAAGCGTTCGATCACCCGCGAGGCCGCCGCGTCCTGCAGCAGGATCCGGTCGACGGGGACGACCACGACGTCGCCCGCCGTCGTCCGGCGCCCGCGCTTCTCGGAAACGATCTTCTCGACCAGGGTCAGCCCCGCCACGAACGACTTCCTCGCGTCGGATCAGGAGAAGGCGACCCGGAGGCGCTCGAAGGCTCCGTCCAGGTCCGCATCGGAGGCCGCGAACGACAGGCGCGCGTGGTGGTCGTTGCCGAAGGCCGTGCCCGGCACCACCACCACCTTGTGCTCGTCGAGCAAGCGCGCGCAGAGCGCGTCGACGTCGGCGGCGTAGCCGGTGTCGCCCAGCAGTGCACTGACGTCCATGAACGAGTAGAAGGTGCCCTCGGGCTCCATGGCCGACAACCCGGGTGTCCCCGCGATCTGCTCGGTGACGCGATCACGACGCCGGTGGAAGACCTCGACCATCGGCGCCACCAGGTCGCGCCGTGTCAACGCGGTCAGCGCCGCCTGTTGGGCGACGGCGTTCACGTTGCTCGTCACGTGCCCCTGCAGGGCGCCCATCGCCTTCGACCAGTCGAGCGGGGCGAGTGAGAAGCCCACGCGCCACCCCGTCATGGCGAAGGCCTTCGAGAATCCGGTGATCACACAGATCCGATCGACGAGGTCAGGGCGAACGTGCAACGGACTGACGTGACCTCCGTCGACGAACACGATCTCCTCGTAGATCTCGTCGCTGATCAGCAACGTATCGGTCTCGGCGACGGCCGCGAGGATCGACGCGAAGTCCTCGGACCGGTAGGCGGCACCGGTCGGATTGCCGGGGCTGTTCACGATCAACACCCGCAGACCCTCGTGGAGAGCGGCCTCCAACGCATCGGGGTCGGGACGGAAGCGCAGCGAAGCCGGGCATTCGATCATGACGGGCTCGCATCCGAGCGCCCGCGCCACCTCGGCGTAGGTCACCCAGTAGGGCGCGAGTACGCCCACGCGGTCGCCCGGATCGGTGCACGTCGACAGGGCATTGAACAATGCCTGCTTCGCGCCGTTCGTCACCACCACCTGCTCGGGTGCGAATTCCACCCCCAGGCGGCCGGAGTACTGCGCGGCCAGAGCTGCCCGCAGCGGGGGGACGCCGGGCGCAGCGGTGTAACCGAAGTGCCCCTCGTCGAGTGCGCGGTGCGCAGCCTCCACCACCGGCGCGGGCGTCGGCAGGTCCGGTTCGCCGGCACTCAGGTTGATGACCGGCTCCCCGGCCGCCGCCAGGGCCTTGGCCCGGGCCGAGAGCTCGAGGGTCGCGCTCGGCCGGATCGCACCGGCCCGAGCACTGCAGCGCCGCGGTCGGATCTCCATGCTCACCTCGTTCCCAGGGCGGCGATCGCCACCGTGTCGACGATGACCTCGGCGTCGCACCCACGGCTCAAGTCGAAGACCGGCTTCGCCAACCCCTGAACCAGCGGCCCCACCGCGTGGAACCGGCCCAATCGCTCGGCCAGCTTGTACCCGATGTTGCCGGCCTCGAGATCGGGGAACAACAGGACGTCGGCGTGTCCGGCGACACCGCTGTCGGGAGCCTTTCGCTCGCCCACGCTCGGTACGATCGCCGCGTCGAGCTGCATCTCGCCGTCGGCCTCGATCCCGCGCTCGCGCAGACGCTCGGCCACGCGGCGCATGCGCTCGGCCGCGGGATGGTCGGCGCTGCCGCGCGTCGAGAACGACAGACACGCCACCGTGGGGTCGCGGTCGAACAGGGCCTGCCACGTCGACACCGACGAGGCCCCGATGCTCACGAGCTGGTCCTCGGTGGGTTCGGGCACGACGGCGGCGTCGGCGAACATCAGCGGACGGTCGATCGGATGTCCGTCGGGAGGCAGCATCAGGAAGGCGCCGCTGACGACCTCGATCCCCTCGGCCAGACCGACGTTCCACAGTGCCGCGCGGATCACGTCGCCGGTCGCGTTCACCGCTCCGGCCACCATGGCCTGGGCGAGATCGAGTCCGACCAGCGCCGCCCCGAAGTGCAGAGGGTCGACCGCGATCTCCGCGGCCTTCTCCGGGGTCATGCCCTTGTGGCGCCGCCGCTCGAGCAGGTGCTCGGCCACCCTCTCGCGGCGGGAGTCCTCCTTCGGGTCGACGACCTCCAACGCCCCGGGCTCGGCGCCGGCCGCGCTGACCTTCTCGCGCACACGGGCGGGATCCCCGAGGAGCAGCGGGCGCACGATGCCCAGCTCGCGCAGCGCCAGCGCCGCGGCGATCGTCCGGTCGTCCTCGCTCTCGGGCAGCACCACCCGTGCACCCCGCTCGGCGGCGCGCCGGCGCAGGTCGGCCAGGGTTCCACGATCCCCGGCCAGGCGTTGGATCAATTCGACTGCATCGTCACTCATCGGATCTCCCCGTCGAAGGACTGCAGGGCCTCGTGCACGACCGGCGGCACCAGTTCCGACACGTCACCCCCGTGCCGATGGATCTCCTTGATCAGCGAACTCGACAGGCTCAGCACCTGCTCGCTCGGCATCAGGAACAGCACGTCGAAGGAAGCCAACAAACGACGGTTCATGAGCGCCATGGTGTACTCGTACTCGAAGTCCTGGAACAGACGCACACCGCGCACGACGACGTCCACGCCCAGGCGCTCGAACTCGTGGATGAGCATGCCGGTGAAGGGAACCACCCGCGCGTGCGGGATCGAGGTCACGGCGCGCTCCAACAGGTCGATGCGTTGCTCGAGCGAGAACATCGTGCTCTTCGTGGTGCTCTCGGCAACCGCCACGACCACCTCGTCGAACAGTTTCGAGGCGCGCTCGAGGACGTCGAGGTGGCCGTTGTGCAGGGGATCGAAGGTGCCCGGATACAGAGCGCGCTTCGGCTGGTGATCGGTCATGCGGGGCGCTCCTGTGTTCGGCCGGGACGTGGGCGCGGGAAGCGCGCCTCGACGATCGTGAACGCGCTCCGGCCGTGCCGCCGCGTGCGGACCCGCAGGGCCTCGTCGTCCAGGTCGATCTCGGCGGCGGCCGGGTGTTCGAGGGCGAAGGTGTCGAGGAGGCCCGATTGTACCCAGCCCGCCGCGCGCGGCAAGAGGCGAGGGACGACCTCGACGTCGTAGGGTGGATCGGTCAGGACCACCTCCGCGTCGGCGGGGCGTCCGGCGTCGACACCCTCGAGCCATTCCCAGGCGTCGAGGCGGAGCACCCGGTAGCTCGCCGGGTCGGCCCCCAGTGTCTCCAGATTGCGCTCGATCGCACCCAGGGCGGGTCGCTGCCGTTCCACGAAGGTCACGTGCCGCGCTCCGCGGCTCAGGCTCTCGATGCCCAGGGCCCCCGAGCCGGCGAAGAGGTCCACCACCGCGCGGCCGCGGACGGCGTCGCCCAGGGCGGAGAACATCGCCTCACGCAATCGCGACGCGCTGGGTCGCGTCTCCAGTCCGCTGGGGGCGACCAGCCGGCGCCCCCGCCACGTACCCGCGATCACCCGCATCACGACGGCACCACGATGCCTTCCCGCAGCGCCCCTTCGATCCGTCGCGACACACGTGCCGGGGCATCGCGGTCGGTGGCGAAGCGGAAGTCCGCGCACGCGGCGTACAGCGGACGCCGTCGCGTGTGCAGGGCGCGCAGTCCGTCCCACCCCAGACGATCGACCAGGGGGCGCGGGACACGGGCACGAGACACCTCGAGCCGACGCCGGATGGTCTCGAAGCGGGCGTCGAGCCAGACGACGGTGGTCGCCGCGTGCAGGAGCCGACGATTCTCGCCGCGCTCGACGATGCCCCCGCCGGTCGACAGGACCGAGGGCGGGCCCTCGAGGTGGTCCACGAGGACCTCGTGTTCCAGCTCGCGGAATCGGGCCTCGCCGTCGTCGTCGAAGATCCGTGCGATCGACCGACCGTCGCGCGCGACGATCGCCTCGTCGAGATCCACACAGGCCATGCCCAGACGCATGGCCAGGGCCGGCCCGACCGAACTCTTCCCCGAGGCCATGAAGCCGACGAGAGCGACGCGATCACTCGCCATGGCGGGTCCGGGACCAGCGCTCCCGGTACGAGGTCCGCCGCTCCTCGAGGCTCGCGCGCAGCGCCCCAACCGTGTCGGCAGCGAAGGTCCGCAGCAGGGCGTCGGCCAGGGTGAGCATGACGACGGCCTCGCCGATGACGCCCGCCGCCGGCACGGCACACACGTCGCTCCGCTCGAAAGCGGCCTTCTTCACCGCGCCGGTCTCCATGTCGACCGACGCCAGCGCGCGCTTCAGCGTCGAGATCGGCTTCATCGCGCCCCGGCAGAGCAGCGGCTCGCCGGTGGTCATGCCGCCCTCCAGACCTCCCGCGCGATTGGAGGATCGGCCGGGGAGTTCGTCGCCGCGCGGGACGATCTCGTCGTGGACGTCGCTGCCGCGACGCGTGGCATTCTCGAAGGCCGGACCGATCTCACAGCCCTTGACGGCGGGGACGGACATCAACGCGAAGGCGAGCTGGGCGTCCAGCTTGCGGTCGGGAGCCATGGACGTGCCCAGGCCGACCGGCATGCCGGTGACCACGACCTCGAACACGCCGCCGAGGGTGTCGCCGGCGCCGCCCGCGGCGTCGATCGCCGCGCGCATCTCGTCGTAGGAGCCGACGCAGCGCAGGTCGTTGGTCTCGGCGCGGTCGCGGATCTGCTCGGGGCTCAGATCGCCGGTCGAGGCTTCGACGTCTCCGATCGAGACCACGTGGCTGAAGGCCTCGATGCCGAGCTCCGACAGCAGCGCCCGGGCGAGTTCCCCGGCCGCGACGCGCGCGGCCGTCTCGCGCGCACTCGCGCGCTCGAGCACGTCGCGCGCGTCGTCGTGCTCGTACTTCAACATGCCGACCAGGTCCGCGTGGCCCGGCCGCGGACGTGTCACCCGCCGTTGACGCTCCGACGGGGGATCCCCGAAGGCGGCGAGCACGTGGGCCCAGTTCTCGTGATCGCGGTTCGGGACGACGAGCGTGATCGGTGCGCCCGTGGTGCGGCCGAAGCGCACCCCGCTGCGGACCTCGACCGCGTCGTTCTCGATCTTCATGCGGTTGCCGCGGCCGTAGCCGACCTGGCGTCGCCGCATGCCCGCGGCGATGCGCTCGGCGTCGAGCTCGACCCCCGCCGGCAGGCCGTCGACGATGGCCGTGATCTGCGGTCCGTGGGACTCGCCCGCGGTGAGCAGGCGCAGGTGGTGCAACATGACTCGCGTTCGCCGTCTGCGGGAGGTGGAGTGCGCGCAGAGTAGGGCACGCGGGCAGCGGGGGCAAGCGGACGCGACGCCCGGAACGCACGACGCCGGACCCCGACGGGGCCCGGCGCCACGCGATCCCGGCGATTCCGGCGACTACCGCATGATCTCGGCCTTGTTCTTCTCGATCAGCGCCTCGGTGTCGTCCTTCAGCTGCTGCGCCCGCGGATCGACACGGTCACCGTCGGCGTCGACGATGGTCGGCGTCAGGAAGACCACCAGTTCGCGCTGCGACGTGGTCGTGCTCTCGGTGCGGAACAGGCCGCCGAGCAGCGGCAGGTCCTTGAGCACCGGCACGCCCGCGACGAAGTCGTTGCTGACGTTACGGATCAGCCCACCGATGACCGCCGTCTCACGGTTGCCCACGAGCACGCGCGTGTCGGCCTCGCTGGTGTTGATGATCACGCCACCCTGCACCGTGGCCTGGCTCGACAGATCGCTGACCTCGGGATGGATGTCCAGGGTGATCTGGCGGTCGCTGTTGATGTGCGGGGTCACGATCAGGCGGATCCCGATGGTCTCGAGACGGGTGACCGGATTGCCGGCCACGTCCTGGGTGATCAGGGGGATCTTCTGCCCCACGAGGATCGAGGCCTCGCGGTTGTCGGTCGTGGTGATCCGCGGGTTGCTGATGATGTTGGCCAGGTTGCGGCGCTCCAGACCCTGCAGGGTCAACTGGAGGTGCGCCCAGTCCTGCACCGTCCCCACGCGCAACGTCCCGGCGGCCTCGGCGATGCCGCGATCGACGGTGGCGTCGCCCACCACGCTCAACTCGCTCGGGGCGATGTTCTCGGCCCCCCACTTCACGCCCAGCTCGCGGCCGGTGCTCGAATCGAGGTCGACCATCAGCGCGTCGATGTGCACCTGCGGCGTCCGCGTGTCGAGTTCACGGGTGAGACGGGTGAGTTCCTCGACGGTCGCCGCCACGTCGGTCACGACCAGGGAGTTCGTCCGATCGTCCACCTCGACCGCACCGCGGTTCGAGAGCATGCGCTCGACCGACGCGCTGACCTCTTCGGCGTTGGCGTAGTCGATCCGCACGATGCGCGTGACCAGGGGCTCGAGCTCCTTGCTCCGCTGTGCCGCGGCCTTGTCGGCCAGGGCTTCCTCGCGCAATTGGTCGGCGGTGTCCACGCGCAGGATCCCGTTCTCCTCGACGAAGCCGAAGCCGTTGGCCCGCAGGATCACGGTGAGGGCCTCGCGCCAGGGAACGTCGGTCAGCGCAACCGTGACCGTGCCCTGCACGTCCGGCGCGCTGATGATGTTGCGCCCACTGAAGTCGGCGATCGCCCGCAGGATGGTGCGGATGTCCGCGTTCTGCATGTTGATGCTCATGGTGCGCGCGTACGAGCCGTCCTCGTCGCGACGCTGCGGCTCGGCAATCGTGCCCAGGCCGCCCTGCTGGGTCCAGTGGTCCAGCGACGGTTCGTCGGGCAGACGATCGGGAGCCTGTTCGAACACGACCGGCGGCATCCCGGCGGGACGTTCGGGATCGACGGACGGATCTGCCTGCGTCGTGCGCAGACGCGCCTCCGCGTCGGACGATCGACGTTCTCCCAGAACGAGCGCGAGGCCGTTCGCCGTACGCTCGACCCGGACGGGGGTCTCGTGCACGAGATCGAGCACTACACGCGTGATCGGTCGCGGCTCCACCGCGTACTGACTCGTACGCACACTCTTCAACCACTCGTCGTCGCCGGAAAGTGTGCCGGCACCGTTGCCACGCACCGCGCCCATGACGTCGAGCACGAATCGCGGCGGGTCGTCGACCCGGAAGGCTCGGTGCACGAACTCTCCCTCGGCGGTGATCTCGACCCGGACTCCGTCGTCGGCGACGAGGAGTTCGCAGTCGGTCACCGACGCCGGCGCGGCGACGGCGATGCCGGCGAAGGTCGTCACGGCACAGACCGTGAGCAGGACGGCCACGCTCCCCATGATCCCATGGCCCTTGGACTTGCTCATCGCTGATCCTTCCGGTCTTCGAGTCGGAGGATGATCCTCGAGGTGATTCCGTACAGGTTGATCGACGCCACCAGGCTCTGCTCCTGGACCGCCACCACGCGTCCGTGTTGCACACGGTCGCCGACGCGCAGGATGAAGCCGTTGCCGTGGCCGTCCTCGACCAGGGCGAAGCGATCGGTCGGACCCCACATGACGCCCACGAGCTTCGAGGCGTTCACGTCGACCAGCTCGACCCCCTGCTGCGGCTCGAACTCGCCGGTGACCAGGGCCGAGAACAGATCGCGGCGTCCGTAGGACTGGTAGAAGTACTCGTTGCGACGGATCGAGCGGACCCGGTGCGCCGACTCGTCGGCCGGAGTCGCCGAGCGGCTCTGCTCGACCTGCGTCGCGTCGTCGTCGGACTGGGCGGAGACCGGTCCGGTGCCGATCGCGAGCAGACCCAGGGCCAGAGCGATCGCACCCGCGGTGCAGAAGATCTTCATGCTACTTGCCTCCGACACTGGCTCGGGTCTCGCCGCGGGCCGCTGCGAGTTCGTCCTTGATCGTGGCCGCCGTCGACGTCGTCGACGCCAGTTCCCGGTCGCCCGTCCCGGCGTCGGCCGGCGGTTGCACCGAGGCCGACGGATCCATGCTGTAGGCGACGACCTGCAGCGAAGCCGTCAGAGTGTGCTCCACGTCGGGCTCGGCCTGCTGTCGCGGGTCCACCCCTTCGAGGTCCAGTCCTCGCACGTTGACGATGCGACCGAGGTTCGAGATCGAACTGAGGAAGGTACCGATCTGGTGGTAGCCTCCCTCGAGGGTCACGTCGATCGGGTTCTCGTGGTAGAAACCGTGGGCGAGCGGCGGAGCCGGGGTGAACTGCACCCAGTCGAGTCCGGCCTGCGTTCCTGCCGCCGAGATCTTGCGGAGCAGCCCGCTGATCTCGTTCTCGTCGGGCAGCAGTCGCTGCGCCACCGTCCACTGACGGTGCAGGTACTCGAATTCACGCTCGACCTTCTCCATGTTGCCCACCGTCAGGCGCGCGCGCTCGAGTTCCCTCGACAGCTTCTCGTGCTCGGTCTTCAGCTCGGCGATCTCCACCGACCTGGCCTGGTAGGTGAAGGGAGCGAGGCTCGTGAGGAAGAAGAACACGAGCAGCGATACGCTGAGGATGACCCCGAGCAGCAGCTTCTGAATCCTGGGATCCTGCAGATCCATCGTGGTTGCCTCCCGGCTCGCCTAGAGTCCGCTGCTCGCGACCTCGACGGCCGGTTGACCCACCGACGCCGAGATGACGAAGTCGAGTACGGTGACGTCCTCGATCGAACCGCGTTCGATGCTCACGAGGTCGAGACCGTGGTAGTGGTCGCTGGCCTGGAGATCCCGCAGGAAGTCGGCCACGACGAAGTTGCTGAAGGTGATGCCCTCGATCTCGAACTCCGTCGGACTCACCTCGCGCAGCGCGGTCAGCCAGCAGTTCTCGGGCATGCGCCGCGCGATCTCGCTCATGAGGTGCACCCGGAAGTAGCGGTCCTCGTCGAGCCGGGTGATCACGTCGAGGCGTTGGTCGAGCTGTTCGCGTTCCCGTTGCAGCTGCTTGATCCGCGCGATCTGGGGAGCGAGCTCCTCGCTCTCCTGCTTCGCCTCGGCCACTTCGGCCTCGAGACTGCGGATGCTGCCCTGCTGCACGAAGAACACCACGACACAGATCACGGCTGCGACCGCGATGGCGGCAACGGGGGCGTAGCTGCCCAGGTCGGGCATCTTGAAGTTGATCTGACGGGGGGCATCTTCCCGGGGCAGGAGGTTGATCCGGATCACTGCTTGTCACCCACCTTGCGAAGACCGAGGCCGAGACCGACGGTCAACAGCGGCGAAACCCGCTCGACGTCGGCGTCCTCGAAGATCTCGGGGTCGTACTCGATCGAGCCCAGCGGATCGCTGACGTCGACGTCGATCTCGTGGCGCTCCTTCAGGTAGTCGGCCAGGCCGGGGAAGGAGCCGCCCCCGCCGCTCAGCACCAGGCGGTCGATGGTCTCGGCATCGCCACTTGTCCGCAGGAAGCTCAGGCTGCGTTCGACGCCCGTGGAGATCTCGTCGGCCACGTCGGTGACCGCGTCGAGCAGCGCCTCGGCCGTCAGGTCCTCCTGCGCGGTCGGGTTCGCCACAGCCTGCCGTGCGTCGTCGTCGTTCATGCCGAAGCGCTTCTGGAACTCCTCGACGAGCCGGTTCGTGCCCACCGTGAGGTCGCGCGTGAAGTAGGGGACGCCGTTCTGGACGATGGCCACGTTCGTGGTCTCGCTGCCGACGTTCAGGAGGCCGACCACCTCTTCGCTCGGTCCGCCCGTGATCTCTTCGTAGCAGTTCTGCAGCGCGAAGGAGTGGACGTCGACGATCACCGGGTTCAGGTCGGCCTCGCGCAGCAGTTCGGCGTGGCTCTGGATCGTGTCCCTGCGCGCGGCGACCAGCAGGATCTCCATCTGGTCGGCACCGACGTCGTCCTTGACGATCTGGAAGTCCAGCGAGATGTCGTCGATGTCGAAGGGGACGTGCTGCTCGGCCTCCCACAGGATCGCCTCCTGGGCGTCCGCGGCGGCCATCTTGTCCATCAGGATCTTCTTGACGATCACCGACCGGCCGCCGATCGCGCTGACGACCTGGGTCTCGGGCACGCCGGCGCGGCCGATGCACTCGCGCACCGCCTCGACCACCATGTCCCGATCCATGATCTCACCGTCGACGATGGCCTCGGGGACGAGGTCGACCATGGCGAAGTGCGTGACGAGCGGATTCTCGGAAGAATGATCCACACGCAGGCACTTCACGACGCTCGAGCCGATGTCGAGGGCGACCGTCGATTTGCTGCGCTTGCGAAGCATGGGCAACATGGATGCGCCAACCTCCGGGGAGCCCCGGGCCTCGCGGCGTGCGGCCGCGGACCGGGAATCTGGGGTCGCTTCCGACGGCTTCGAAAGCAACGCTCTGCCGCGATGCGCAAAGCACATGCCAACCCCCTCGCTGCACCGGCTGCCCCAAGTCGTTGCTGCGTTTGCAGCTACGCGGAGGCTCGACGGCCGCTCGATGGCCCGGCCGGCAGAACGCAGCGTCCTGCACGGAAGCTTGCAGCTTGCACGGGGAAGGGTCCGACGCACGAAGGAGGGGCGGTCCATCCCGTGGAACGCCCCGCGCTGCGATGCGTGTTCTCGCGAAGGCCTCAGGGCGCCGGACGCAGCAGCCCGCTGTACCAGGTGACGAGATCGTCGCCGACGAAGACCACGATCACCGTGGCCGCCGCCAGGAAGGTGCCGAAGGCGATCTTCGACTCGCCCGTCCGCCGCAACACCACGGATCCCACGAGCGCTCCCAGGAAAGCTCCCAGGAAGATCACGAGCAGCACTTCGACGGCACCGAGGAAGGCACCGACCGCGGCCATGAGCTTGATGTCGCCCCCACCCATGGCGTCGATGCCACGCAGCTTCTGCCAGAGCACGCCGATCAGCAGCAGCAGCCCGCCTCCGACGACGGCACCGGTCACGGCCGGCAGGATCCCCGGCCCGGTGAACGGCGCCAGGACCAGCCCCAGGACCAGGAAGCCCAGGCTGATCGGGTCGGGGATGATCATGTGCTCCCAGTCGATGAAGGCAACGGCGAGCATGGCGGCGAGGAGAGCGAAGAGCGCAAGAGCTTCGAAGCTCGGGCCGAAGCGCGCCATGCAGCCGACGGCCAGGAGCGCACCCAGCGCCTCCACCACCGGATAGCGCCAGTGGATCGCGGCGCTGCATCCCGAGCACCGGCCACGAAGGATCAGCCACGAGACGACCGGGAGGTTCTCCCACGCCCGGAGCCGGTGCCCGCACTGCGGGCAGGCCGATGGCGGTGCCACGATCGACCCGCCGCGCGGGACGCGGTGGATGACCACGTTGAGGAAGCTGCCGGCACACGCGCCGACGAAGGCCACGAGGGCCCAGACGGCGGCGGGAGGGAGTGCGTCGAACTCAGACATCGCCGTCCTTCTGGACGCGACCGTTGATCACGCGTCGCCTGGTGGCCCATTCGGGGACCGGCCCCGTGCCCTCGATCGCCGCGGCGAGTTCCTCCATGTACTCCTCGGCCTTGGCCCGCATGTCGGGATTCGGCGTGGTCTCGGCGACGAAGCGCCACAGGGCGTAGGCCTTCTCGAGGTCGCCCGCACGGCTGCTCACGAAGGCCGCGAAGCGGTGCGCCATCTCCGGGGCCGTCGGCGTGTCGGCGGCTTCGCGGAACCAGCGTGCGGCCTCGCGGTCGTCCAGACGCACCGTGTACTCGAGCAGGCCGCGGTTGAACGGGAACTCCCAGTTGTTCGGCATCCGCTCGCTGCCCTTCGCCAGGAGCGCGTGCGCCTCGTCCATGCGATCCAGGTCGTCGGCCAGGACGAAGGCCCCGAACTTGTAGCCCTCCACGAACCACGGATCCAGATCGACCACACGATGGGTCAGCTCGCGGAAGAAGTCCAGACCGTGGTCCCCCTTGGCCCAGGCCCCGTAGTAGGTCACGGTGCGCAGCCACAGGGCATCGGCCACGACGTTCTCGTAGCCCATCGACACCAGTTTCAGGGCCTCGCTCGTCGGCAGGTAGCTCACGCCGACGTTCGGGTCCTCGGGACGCACCGACCGCGCGCGGTCCGACGCCGCGTCGCCGCCCACGAACGCGGCCGCGGCCACCAGACCGGGCACGACCCACGCCAGCAGCACGCGGCTCACTTGAACTCCCTCCGGCGGAACACGAACTCGGCGGCGATCACCAGGCCGATGCTGTACAGCGCCATGTAGACGACCGCCCACAGGACGTGGCCGGCCTCGATCGGGAAGCCGTGCACGGCCGCCGTGCGGACGTCGAAGAGGTCGAGGTTCGGCAGCACGTTGCGCAGCACGTTCACCGTGTTCGCCATGACCGGGTTCTCGGTCACGTGCGCGAAGTCCAGCAGGTCGGACAGCATGCGCCCCGAGATGAAGATCCCCATCGTGAACAGCGCGGTGAGCAGCGGACCCGTGAAGGAGCTGAAGAAGATCACCACCGCGGTGATCAGGATCATCTCGCAGAGCGTCAGGCCGATGCTCAGCAGGTAGGCCCATTCGAACTGGGTGCCCGTGACGACCAGCGCCAGGGCGAAGAGCACGGTCATCATGGCCATCATGGCCACGATGGTGATCAGAAGACCCAGGTACTTGCCGAGCAGGTACTCCATGCGCGAGACCGGCTTGCTCAGAAGGGTCATGATCGTGCGCTTGTCGACTTCCTTGTGCACGAGGCCGCTGCCGACGAACAGCACGACGAGCACGGCGAAGATCGAGATGCCGGCCAGGCCGATGTCGGCCACGAGCTTCTGCTGGGCGCCCACGCTCAACGGGCTGAGCACGATGGTGCTGGCCATGAGAACGACGCCGAAGGCGCCGACCAGGGCGAAGATGCGGTCGCGCACGGCCTCGCGGAAGGTGTTGCGGGCGATGGCCAGGATCTTCACGAAATCACCTCCTCACGGTCGCCGTGGTTCGATTCCCCCGTCGTGATGTGGTCGAGGATGCGGCGCACGTGCGCGCGGGTCTCGGCGTCGGCATCGCTGCTTCGTGCGCCGGTCCCCGGCGAACCGTTCGTGACCTCTTCCAGGAAGATCCGCTCGAGGTCCATGCGCACCGGGCGCACCTGCAGCAGGTAGCCTCCGACCCGCTGGATCTCCTGGATGATGCCGGCAACGGCGTCGCGATCGGTCACGCGGACGTTCACCACGTCGTGGTTGCGTTCGCAGGTGATCCCCTCGCCCTGGATCGAGGCCTCGGCGCCCTCGGGCAGGGCGCGGCACTGGATCTCCAGACCGCGGCGATCGGCATCCCGATCGTCCAGGTCGACGACGCGTCGCAGCCGGCCCTCGCTGAGGATCACGGCGCGGTCGGCGATCGCCTCGACGTCGCCGAGGATGTGGCTGCTCATCAGAATGGTCTTCCCGCGGGCTTTGAGCTCGGCGACGATCGTCCGGATGTGGTGGCGGCCCATCGGGTCGAGCCCGCCCATCGGCTCGTCGAGGACGAGCAGATCCGGGTCGTTGACCAGGGCCTGGGCCAGGCCGATGCGCTGCAGCATGCCCTTGGAGTAGGTGCGCATGCGCTGGTCGGCGTCGTCCTGCATCGAGACCAGGTCGAGCACCTCGCCGATCCGGCTCTTCGCGGTCCGCTTGTCGACCCCGTGGAGGTCGGCGACGAGCTGGAGGAACTCACGGGCGGTGAGGTGGTCGTAGAAATAGGGCTTCTCGGGGACGTAGCCGATGCGGGCGAGGGCTTCCTTGTGGCCCGGCGGGTGGCCGAAGAGCAAGATCTCGCCGGCGTCGATGCGGATGAGGCCGAGAAGGGCCTTGATCGACGTGGTCTTGCCCGCACCGTTGTGGCCGAGGTAGGCAAGGGTTTCCCCTGCGTGGACCTCGAAGGACACTTGGTGCAGGACCTGGTGTTTCTTGCGGGTGAAGTCGGAGGTGAAGGACTTGTCGACGTCCTGGAAGCTCAACAGACTCATCGGGTTCTCCTGCGAGCGCCACGTCTGGGTTCCGGCCTTCGTTCGCCGACGGGCGAACCGGGCGGAGGAAGTTGGTGCAGAAACAATGCCACCGACCGGGACGACGAACCGCGCGACCCGAAGGCCACGCGGTTTCCACCTCCTGACGGAGGAGATGTCCGAAGATCTACTGACCGCTGGCCAGAGTGATGATGATCCCGTCGTTGGCCGGGCCGACGGTGTCGTCCTTGCCGAAGCCCGTGATGCTGTAGCCGACGTTGACACCGTTGTCCGCGATGGGATCGTAGCCCACATCACCCGCGGAGCCGGCCACGCCGTCCACCGGCTGATCCTCGCCACCGTCGAACGGGTTCTTCAGAGTGGCCGCGGCGCCCGGAAGACTTGCAGCGAAGTCCGCGACGGTACCAGCGTACACGCCACCCTCCTGCACCGCGTAATCCTCCGCGGAAAGCTGGACGGTGTGCGCGTTGCTCTTGACG
>DATFKK010000155.1 GCA_035268685.1 Candidatus Krumholzibacteriia bacterium
TGCGGTTTCGGCTGAGTTCCTCGGCGTAGGCCCGGCTCACGCGCAGCCGCGGGATGTTCGAGTCGTTCAGGTAGACCACGTACTCGCCTTCGACCTTCTCCACCACCAGGTCGGGCGTGACGTATCGCGCGTCGTCGCCGAAGGTCGACAGGCCGGGCCGCGGATCGAGGTGACCGATCTCGGCCGCGATCTCCTGGACCTCTCTGGGGCTCACATGCAGTTCCTTGGCGATCTCGGCGAACTTGCGGTTCTTCAGCGCATCGAAGTGGTCCCGCACGACGGCGGCGGCGAGACCGTCGTCCCGTCCCTGGGCCCGCAGCTGCAGCAGAAGGGCCTCCTGCAGGTTCCGTGCTCCGATGCCGGGAGGGTCGAAGTCCTGGATCACGGCCAGGACGCGCTCGACGGTCTCGACTCCGGTCTCGAACACGCGCGCGACCTCGTCGAGGTCCACGCTCAGGAAGCCGTCACTGTTCAGACTGCCGACCAGGTACTCGCCGATCTCAAGTTCCAGATCGGTGTCGACGCTGAGTTTGAGTTGGTTGATCAGCTTCTCGGTCCCGCTCTCCGGCGCGACCGCGACACGCTCGAAGCGCTCGTCGAGTTCTTCCTGCTCGGGCTCCCAGCCGATGCTCTTGAAGCCGTCGTCGAGGTAATCTTCGATGTCGAAGTCGGTCTCGGCCTCTTCGTCCTCGGCCGTGGGCTCCTCCTGTTCCTCGGCCTCGTCGGTGGTCTCCTCGTCGTCGCCGAGGTCGGCCTCCTCCAGCATGGGGTTCTGCATCATCTCCTGCTTCAGGATCTGCTCGAGTTCGAGCGTGGGAACCTGGAGGAGCTTGAGAGCCTGCTGGAGCTTGGGCGTCATCACGAGACGCTGCCCGAGCTTCATGGAGGGGGTCATCTTCATGTCCATGGAATCAGCCCTCTCGGCCGGGATCAGGCACGTTCGAGACGGAAGCTCTCACCCAGGTAGATGCGCCGGGCGTCCTCGTCGGCGACGATCTCCTCGGGTGTCCCCGACACCGCGATCCTGCCCTCGTGCAGGATGTACGCGCGGTCGGTGATGCTCAACGTCTCGTGGACGTTGTGATCGGTGATCAGTACGCCGAGGCCCCGGTCCTTCAGGCCCCCGACGATGGTCTGGATGTCCTGGACGGCGATCGGATCGATGCCCGCGAAGGGTTCGTCGAGGAGGATGAAGGCCGGCTCGGTCGCGAGTGCACGCGCGATCTCGACGCGCCGGCGTTCCCCACCCGACAACTGGAACCCGCGGCTCTTGCGGATGTGGCTCACGCCGAGCTCTTCGAGCAACTGGTCGCAACGATCCTCGCGCTCGCTCTTCGACATGGTCATGGTCTCGAGAATGGCTCGCACGTTGTCCTCGACGGTCATTCGGCGGAAGATCGACGCTTCCTGCGGGAGATACCCGATCCCACGGCGAGCCCGCTTGTACATCGGCAACCGGCTGATGTCCTCGTCGTCGAGGTACACACGTCCGGCGGCCGGTTTGATGAAGCCCACGATCATGTAGAAGGTCGTGGTCTTGCCCGCGCCGTTCGGCCCCAGGAGACCGACCACCTCTCCCGTTTCGACCTGCAGACGAACACCGTCCACGACCCGCCGGGAGCGGTACACCTTCGCGAGCGCATCACAGGACAGCGACTTCCGTGCCATGGACCTTCTTACCGCCCTTCCGGGTCCGAAGTGCCCGTTTCGTCCCTCGCGACACCCTTCACGTCGCGCTGGATCTGCACGTTGGTCAGGTCCGGGTCGGTCTCGAGACCGTAGCCGGTCAACACCTGGTCACCCTCGGTGAATCGGACGAAGGCCTCGGTGTGGATCAGCTCGCGCTCGGGGTCCCAGTGCAGCACCTCGCTCTCGAGCCGGCGGCCGTCATCGGTCACCACCACCACGTTGCCGCGCGCGACCGTGGCCTCGGTCTCCTGGTCGACCTCACCGCGGTCCGACGTCAGCACCGCGTCGGTCTCGCCGTCCCGATAGAAGACCATGCGGACGCCGGTGAGATACATGGTGTCCTCGCCCTCGTACTGCTCGGCCACGTTGCCGAACAGCTCCCACTCCGGGACCGCGTCGCGCGAATGGCGCGTGGAGTAGTCGTAGGTGCGCTGCGTCGGGAGCTGGTCGACGCCCGGCGGGGTCGGCTCGGGCTCCTCGCCACACCCGACGGTCAGCAGCGCCAGCAGCACCACGGCGGCCAACGCCCTCACTCCTGTTCGCGTGCGTGGATCCACGTCCACCCCTCCGGATCCTGACGGACGAGTTCTTCGAGGGCCGCGTTGCAACGACGAGCGTCGGTCGTGGCGTCGCCCGCGGGCCGGAAGCCCTCTCCCACGAGCAGGTGGTGCCGCCGACCGCGGCGCGCGACTCCCACCGGGAGGATCGTGGCCCCGGCGCCGTGCGCCAGGCGTCCCGGTCCCGTCGTGGTCGGCACCCGCCCGTGGAACCATGGTGCGAGTACGTGGGCCCCGCGCGGCCGGTGGTCGGCCAGGACGGCAAGGGTGCCACCCCGACGCAGCCAGCGGGCGGCGGAGCCCAGATCGCGATCGCGATCGAACACCGTGACCCCGCGCGCGGCCCTCTCGGCGCGCAGCCACGCATCGACCCGATCGTTGTGCGGATTCGCGGTCAACGCCCCGAAGGGTGCCATGCGCGCCGACAGTGCCGGTCCGACGAGCTCCCAGGCCCCGAGGTGGGCCATCAGCAACAGCACGGGTCCGCGTGCCCGTGCGTCGTCGAGGCAACGGGCGCTGCGCGCGTCGATCTCCGGCGGAGCATCCGCCCGGACCATGTCGACCAGATCACGGGCGAGCCGCGTCCAGGAGGCGTCGGCCACGCGATCGGCGACGGAGACGGAGAGATCGGGAAAGGCCGCGCGGACCTGTCGCCGGGCCACGGAGCGCTCCCGGGTCCGGGTCGCCCGGGCGAGGCGGGCCAGGCCGACCAGCGTCGCCTCGGCCAGCGGGCGCGGAGCGCGGCGCACGCCTCCGACCAGACTCCGCACGACCCCGTGGAACACGAGCCGCCGTGCCCGCCGGAACCGCGAGATCGAGGTCCCCCGAGGGCTCGCCAGGGCGCCCTCCGCAGCGCCGGCCGGGTGTCGCAGGATGGTCATGTGTGGAGTGATACGATGCGGAGGACGCGCTGTCAAGCAAGGATGGTGCCAAATTCCGTGAAGTGCCCCGGCGTGCCTCAGGACGGCCGGACTCCGGCCCTCAGGACGTCGTGGATGTGGAGCACTCCGACCGGCCGCGTCCCCTCGACCACCACCAGTTGGGTGATCGGACCGGGTTCGTTCGACTCCATCGCGTCGAGGGCGTCCCGGACCAGCACGCCGGACGTGACGGTCCGTGGCGAGCGGGTCATGAAGCTGTCCACGGTCCGGGCCAGGGGGTCGGTGTCGCTCCCGAGCAGACGCCGGACGTCTCCGTCACTCACGAAACCCCGGAGGGCACCCGTGGCATCGACCACACAGGCACACCCCAGCCGCTTGCCGGTGATCACCGGGAGCAGCTCTCGGACACTCGTGCCCACACCGACCAGGGGAAGGTCGTCGCCTTCGTGCATCAGATCGCGCACGGTCAGGGTCAGGCCCCGGCCCAGGGCACCGCGCGGATGCAGCAGCGCGAAGTCCTCGGGACCGAAGCCGCTCTCGTCGAGCACGGCCATGGCCAGCGCGTCGCCCATCGCGACGGCGGCCACCACGCTCGTGGTGGGCGAGAGTCCCAGCGGGCAGGCCTCGCCGTCGATCGGCGTGGGCAGGGCCAGATCCGCCCGCCGCGCCAGCTCGCTGTCGGGTCGACACGTGAGACCGATGCTTCGAACGCCGTGCATCCGTAGCGACGCGACCAGATCGAGGATCTCGACGTTGTCGCCGCTGCGACTGATCGCGAGCAGCAGGTCGTCGGCGGTGGCGATGCCCAGGTCGCCGTGGAGTGCTTCGACGGGGTGCACGAACAACGCAGGGGTTCCGGTGGCCGTGAGCGTCGCCGCGACCTTCCGGGCCACGATTCCGCTCTTGCCGAGTCCGGTGACCAGTACCCGACCACGACAGTCGAGCGTCCACTGCACGGCGGTCACGAAGCGTTCGTCGAGACCCTCGGAGAGGGCGACGAGCGCCTCGCCCTCGCGACGCAGGACCTCGCGGCCGCGGGCCAGCACCCGCTCGCCGCTCATCGCCGGTCCTCCAACTGGAAGCGGGCGGTGATCCCCTCCCAGTCGCCGCGTGCCCGCAGGACGAGTTCGGCGAGTTCGCGTGCCGCACCGCGCCCTCCCGGCTGACCGAGCACGCGGTGCGCGACCCGCTGCACCCGCGGGTCGGCGTCGGCGGGCGCGGCCGCGAACCCCACGCTGCGCAGCATGGGCAGGTCGACGAGGTCGTCGCCCATGGCGGCCATCCGTGCCGGCGCCAACGACCACTCCTCCGCCAATTCCTCGATCGCGCGGCCCTTGTCCATGCGCCGGAACTTGAAGACGGTCACGCCGAGTTCACGCAGGCGCGACTGGATGATCGGACTCGCGCGCCCACTGATCACCGCCATGCGCACATGACAGTCGCGGAGCATGGCCATGCCCAGGCCGTCGCGGGCGTGGAAGACCTTGGTGCTCTCGCCGTCGGAGCCGTAGTGGAGGGTGCCGTCGGTCAGACACCCGTCGACGTCGAAGACGACACCGTCGACGTCGGGCGGCGGAGTCGGTCCGGTCATGACGACGCCGCCTCGGAGTCGCGTGCCTCGGCGACGTCGCGGTGCAGCCGCGCGACCAGGGGCAACCACGACTCGACCGAGCCGAGTGGGAGCTGCGTCGTGGCGTCCGACAGCGCGCGCGCCGGATCGGGGTGCACCTCGAGGAACAGACCATCGACTCCGGCCGCGACCGCGGCCCGCGCCATCATGGGCGCCAGCGAGGGGGTCCCCCCGCTCACTCCACCGGCCCCGCTCGGGCGCTGCAGGGAGTGGGTGACGTCGAAGATCCAGGGCCAACCGAGGTCGCGCGCCACGGCGAAGCCGCGAAAGTCGACCACCAGGTCGTGGTAGCCGAAACTGGTGCCACGCTCGGTCAACAGGATTCGCTCGCCGCCGGCGGCACGAACCTTCTCGGCCACATGGACCAGGTCCTCGGGAGCGAGGAACTGTCCCTTCTTGACGTTGACCACGCATCCACTCGCACCGGCGGCTTCGAGCAGCCGGCTCTGCCGCGAGAGGAACGCCGGTACCTGCAGGACGTCCACTCCGGCCGCGGCGAGGGCCTCGACCTCCTCGGGCAGGTGCACGTCCGTGAGCACCGGGCAACCGACTTCGCGACGGATCCGGCGCAACAACTCGACCCCGGCGTCGATCCCGGGTCCGCGGGGACTGACCCCGCGCGTGCGGTTGTCCTTGAGGAAACTCGACTTGAAGACGTAGCCCAACCCCAGTCGCCCGCAGAGGCCCGCCATGGACCGCGCCACCGCGATCATCTCCTCGGCATCCTCGAGCACGCAGGGGCCCGCGATCACCAGCAGCGGCTCGCCCCGCCCCACGCGGACACCACCCACGTCGAAGCGATGCGCCGCGGCCATTCAGGCCTCCTCGGTCTCGGGCCGGGGGCCGGCACCGGACTCGGCCGCCATCGTCGTCCGCGTACGGTGATGCTTGGCCGCCGCCTCGACCAGACCGTGGAAGAGGGGATGCACCCGCTCCGGACGACTGCGCAGCTCGGGGTGGAACTGCACGCCGACGAAGAAGGGATGCTCGGGGATCTCGACGATCTCGGCCAGCACCCCGTCCGGCGACACCCCGCTGAAGATCATCCCCGCCGCCTCGAGCCGGTCTCGGTAGTTGTTGTTCACCTCGTAGCGATGCCGGTGCCGCTCCTGCACGAGGTCCTTGCCGTACAGCCGGCGCGCCACGGTTCCCTCGCGCAGCTCGCAGGGGTAGGTACCCAGGCGCATGGTCCCACCGAGGTCCTCGATCCCCTCCTGTTCGCTCATCAGTGCGATCACGGGGTCGGGGGTTTCGGACCCGAGCTCCGTGCTGTTCGCCTTGTTCAGCCCCATCACGCCGCGCGCGTACTCGATGACCGCGACCTGCAGTCCGAGGCAGATCCCGAGGAAGGGAACCCCGTTCTCGCGCGCATGACGCACGGCGGCGATCTTGCCCTCGATGCCCCGCTCGCCGAACCCACCCGGGATCAGCACGCCGTCGGCGCGCGACAGATGGACGGCCGGACCGTCGTCGGCCACGGCCTCGGCACTGACCCAGTCGATCTCGACGCGCACGCCATTGGTGACTCCGGCGTGGACGAAGGATTCGATGATGCTCTTGTAGGCGTCCTTCAGACCGGTGTACTTGCCCACGAGCGCGATCCGGACCTCTTCGGTGGCGTTGTAGATCCCGTCGACGATCCGACGCCAGCCCTCGAGATCGATGTCGGGCAGGGGCAGGTCGAGCTTCCGGCAGACGATCTCGTCGAGATGCTGGGCCTGCAGCCGCAGGGGCACCTCGTAGATGCTCTCGACGTCGAGGGCGTCGATCACGCACTCCTCGTCGACGTTGCAGAACAGCGCGATCTTGCGCCGCACGTCGGACGGCAGCCCCGTCTTGCAGCGAGCGACCAGCACGTCGGGCTGGATCCCGATCCCGCGCATCTCCCGCACGGAGTGCTGCGTCGGCTTGGTCTTCAACTCGCCGGCGGTCTCGATCCACGGCACCAGCGTGAGATGGATGAACAGGCTGCGACCGCTCCCGAGGTCGAGACGCATCTGTCGGATCGCCTCGACGAAGGGCAGCGACTCGATGTCGCCCACGGTCCCGCCGATCTCGGTGATCACGACGTCGACCGGCGCGTCCTCCGGTGCCTTGATCGCCGGCAGCTTGATGCGGTGCTTGATCTCGTCGGTCACGTGCGGGATGACCTGCACCGTTCGGCCCAGGTACTCACCCTTGCGCTCGCGGCTGAGGATCGTGTCGTAGATCTGCCCCGTGGTGACGTTGTGGAGCTGGCTGAGGTTCTGGTCGAGGAAGCGCTCGTAGTGGCCCAGATCGAGGTCGGTCTCGGCGCCGTCCTCGGTCACGAACACCTCGCCGTGCTGGAAGGGGTTCATGGTCCCCGGGTCGACGTTCAGGTACGGGTCGAACTTCTGCAGGATCACGCTCAGGCCGCGTGCCTTGAGCAGCTTGCCCAGCGACGCGGTGGCGATGCCCTTGCCGAGGCTCGACACGACGCCTCCGGTGACGAAGACGTACCTGGTGTTCGACCCCGCCTTGCGCGGGGCTTCGATTCCGTCGGCAGCGCTCACGGGGGCCTCCCGGTTCGGGTCGGCGGGATCCTACAACGCGCCCCCGCGCGGCGCCAGGACCCGCTCGCAGCGGGCCAGATCCTCGGGCGTATCGATGCCCCTGGGGTGCGACGGGACGGTACCCACGGCGAAGCGAGCCCCTGCCTCGAGCAGGCGGAGCTGCTCGAGGCCCTCCTGCTGCTCGAGGCGTGTCGGGGCGAGGGTCAGGAACCGGTCGAGCGCGGTCCGGCGATAGGCGTAGAGGCCTACGTGCCGGAGCGAAGGGACCCGCCGGTGGGCGGTGGGATGCACGGCCGGGACGTCGGCCCGCGAGAAGTACAGGGCGCGCCCGGCGTCGGTGATGACGACCTTGACCGAGTTCGGATCGTCCCGTTCGTCATCCTCCAGCGGGCAGGCCAGGGTCCCCACGTCCGCCTCGGGATCGTCGAGCAACGTGGCGATCAGGGTGTCGATGGCCTCGGGCGGAACCAGGGGCTCGTCGCCCTGGACGTTCACGACGACGGCCGCGTCACGACCCCGCACCGCCTCACCGATGCGATCGGTCCCGCTCGCGTGCTCCGAAGAGGTCAGGACGGCCTCCACCCCCAGGACCGCCGCGGCCTCCGCCACCCGTGGTTCGTCGGTCGCGACCAGCACCGCGTCGACCCGTCGCGCTGCGCTGACGGCGTCGAGCACCCAGGCGAGGACCGGGCGGCCGGCCAGGGGTACCAGGACCTTGCCGGGGAAGCGCGAGCTCTCCCATCGGGCGGGAACCACGGCCAGGACGGGCCCGGGGACGGACTCGGGAGATCCGTTCATCGCCGACGACCTCGATCTGGGAACCTACGAGAACGCCCACCGGAGAGGTGGGCGTTCGGAATCCGGACTCACTCCCCGGCCACGTCGGCCGGGATCACGTGGACGCGGCGCCGCTCCCGCCCCCATCGCTCGAAGCGGACCTCACCGTCCGCCTTGGCGAAGAGCGTGTCGTCGCCGCCGATCCCCACGTTGCGTCCCGGGTAGATCCGGGTACCGCGCTGCCGCACCAGAATACTGCCGGCGGGGACCTGCTGACCACCGAAGGCCTTCACTCCCAACATCTTCGGATTGCTGTCGCGTCCGTTCCGACTCGAACCCACACCCTTCTTGTGTGCCATGACCGTCCCCCTTTCGGCGTTCGGACCGGTCGCCCCGGTCCATCGTCTTCGTGTCCACACGGGCCTCGTGCCCGCGCGCCGATCCGTGCGTCGTCCGTGGACTCAGCCCTCGATCGACGTGATCTTCAGATCGGTGTACCCCTGCCGGTGGCCCTTCGTGCGCCGGTAGTTCTTGCGGCGCTTGAACTTGAACACCACCAGCTTCTTGTCGCGGACGTGCTCCACCACCGTCGCGCGCACCCGGGCGCCCTCGACGGTCGGCGTGCCGACCTTGACCTCGTCGCCGCCGAGCATCAGCACGTCGTCGATCTCGACGTCCGCACCGACCTCGTCGTGCAGCCGCGGAACCCGAACCACGTCGTTCTCGCGTACGCGAATCTGCTTGTCCTGGATGCGCACCACGGCGCTGCGCTCGGCCATGACCAAGGGGCCTCCCACCTGACATTCGTTTTCGGCACAGGCCGGTGAATGTAGCAACGGGGGCCGGGTCCGTCAAGGCCGCGCATCCCACGAAGATACGCGACCGGGCCGGCGATTGACCCGAGCCGGAAGTCTGCTTTGATTGCCGCCCGTCCCCGGCCCGGCCGCCGGGAGGACCTCCTGTCTCGACACCGGTCGCAGTCTCCACGCCGCGCCGAGCGCGGCCCATCCCGGAGAGGAAACCACCCATGAGTGACGTCCGCAAAGCCGCGGTGATCGGATCCGGGCCCGCAGGGCTCACCGCCGCCCTCTACCTGGCCCGCGCGAACCTCGAGCCCCTGGTCCTCGAAGGCCAGCAGCCGGGTGGGCAGCTGACCATCACCACCGACGTGGAGAACTACCCGGGCTTTCCCGACGGCATCCAGGGCCCCGAGATGATGGACCTCTTCCGTCGCCAGGCCCAGCGCTTCGGCGCCGAGAGCCAGTTCCGGACCGTGACCGAGGTGGACTTCGACGAGCGCCCGTTCACGATGACCCTCGACAACGGCGACACCGTGAAGGCCCACTCGGTGATCATCTCGACCGGCAGCACCGCCAAGTGGCTGGGGCTACCCGGCGAGGAGAAGCTACAGGGTCGGGGCGTCAGCGCCTGCGCCACCTGTGACGGCTTCTTCTTCAAGGGCGAGAAGGTCGCCGTGGTCGGTGGCGGCGACACCGCCATGGAGGAAGCGCTGTTCCTGACCAAGTTCGCCGAGCAGGTCACGGTGATCCACCGTCGAGACGAGCTACGCGCGAGCAAGATCATGCAGGAGCGCGCCTTCAAGAACCCGAAGATCGACTGGGAATGGAACACCGTCGTCGTCGACGTGCTCGGCGAGGAGAAGGTCACCGGGGTACGCCTTCGCAACATCGAGTCCGGCGAGGAACGCGAGCGGATGGTCGGCGGCTACTTCGCGGCGATCGGCCACAAGCCGAACACCGAACTATTCGTCGGGAAGCTCGACATGGACGAGAGCGGCTATCTGGTCACCCACGACGACGTGTTGACGAAGTTCGAGGGCGTGTACGCCTGCGGCGACGTCCAGGACAAGATCTATCGGCAGGCGGTATCGGCCGCAGGATCGGGCTGCATGGCGGCGATCCGCGCCGAGCGCTGGCTCGCGGAACGGGGCATCGAGTAGAGCGTTTCGGGGCGGGGTGGCGGTCGTGTCCGCCATCCCGCTCGCGCCTCAGCCGAAACGCCGCGCGATCAGGTTCAGGAATTCCGCCCGCGTGGAGGCGTTGTCGCGGAACTCCCCCACCATCTCGCTGGTCACCGTCAACGAGTTCTGCTTCTCGACCCCACGCATCATCATGCACAGGTGCTGGGCCTCGATCACAACCGCCACACCCTTCGGGTTGAGGTGATCCTGCAGGCACTGTGCGATCTGCGTGGTGAGGTTCTCCTGCACCTGCAGGCGCCGCCCGAACACGTCGACCACACGCGCCAGCTTGCTCAACCCCACGATCTTTCCGTCGGGCAGGTAGGCCACGTGCGCTCGTCCGAAGAAGGGCAGCATGTGGTGCTCGCACAGGCTGTAGAAGTCGATGTCGCGCACCAGCACCATTTCGCGGTTGTCGCTGTCGAAGACGGCGTCGCCGATCTCGGCCTCGACGTCGCGGTGGTAGCCCTGGGTGAGGAACTTCATCGAGGCGGCGACCCGCTCGGGGGTCTTCCGCAGACCCTGACGCTCGGGGTTCTCGCCCAGCTGCTCGAGCATGGTGCGGATCGCGGACTGCAGGGGATCCATGGTCAACTCAACGGGACGGAGGGAGCGAGACCGCGTCGAACACGTTGCGCGCGGTTTCGTGGACACGGACGCGTACCAGACGCGCCGGTCCGGTGAAGGCGTCCTCGAGCCATTGGTGGTAGACGACGGCGAGGTTCTCGCCCGTGGTCACGACGTCGGGGATCACGTCGTTCAGATCGCGATGATCACAGCGGTCGACCACGCGCTCCTCGACGATCCGATCCATCCGCTCGCGCTCGATCACCAGTCCCGTGACGGGGTCCGGCACACCCGCGACGGTCACGTCGATCTCGTAGTTGTGACCGTGCCCACCCTCGCGCGAGCACTTCCCGTAGATCTCCCAGTTCTGTTCCGGCGTGTAGCCGGACACCACCAGGCGATGGGCTGCCTCGAAGCGGTAGCGGCGCGTGAGACGCACGGTCCTCACGACCCGCTCTCCTCGAGGTCGACCTCGGCGTAGAGGTCGTTCCCCTCCCACACCCGCACGCCGGCGAGGCGGATCCCGAAGTGCTCCAGGGGCTCGGTGATCAGGTCGACCACGTACAGGGCGATGTTCTCGCAGGTGGGGACCACCGAGGCGAAGTGCTCGACGTCGTAGTTCAGGAAACCGTGATCGAGGGGTTCGACCACGTGCTCCTTCAGGACGGCGTCGAGATCGGCCAGGTTCATGACCATGCCGGTGACGGGATCGACCGGCCCCACCACGCCGACGTCGACCCGGTAGTCGTGGCCGTGACCGTGGGGACGGTTGCACTTGCCGAACACACGACGGTTCTCCTCGTCGCTCAGGCGGTCGCTGTGGTAGCGATGCGCGGCACTGAAGCGGACGGTACGCGTGATGCGCACGGTGTCGGACATGGGCACGGTTCGCCACCTTTCGATGCGGCTCGCGGGCGGAGACCCGCGGGGTGCCGTGCGCGGTCGGTCGTCGATCGCTCGTCACGATACCCCGGCTCGCGGCCACGCGCCACGCGGCTTCGGCCGTTGCACTTCACCACCCTTCGACGCGCGACGACACCCGGATGCCCGTGGCCGTGAGACGTCCGATCGTTCCCCGGGAGGCTCCGCCGTTCCCGCCCGCTCGGCGCGGAGGCTCGCGGCACGCCCATTGCAGCATCGCGGGACGAACGCCGGGCGATGGCGATCCGGGGCGACGTTCAGGGTAGCTTGTGCGAGTCGTCCCCCCCAGAGAAGGCCAACGCAAGCGTGGGGTCGTCCGGACACGTCGTCGGCCCGGCGTTCGAACCCTCTCCTCAGGCTCCCTCGAGCGTCAGCTTCCCGCGCGCGATGCGATCGATCGTCCGCGGGTAGAGCTCACACTCCGCCTCGAACACGCGATCGGCCAGACTGCGCACGGTGTCGTCGGCGCGCACCGGCACCCTCTGCTGCGCGAGGATCGGACCGTGGTCGAAGATCGGATCCACCCGATGGACGGTGCATCCGGTCTCGGTGTCGCCCGAAGCCAGCACGGACTCGTGGACACGGTCTCCGTAGTAACCGTCTCCTCCGTGGCGTGGCAGGAGCGCGGGATGGATGTTGATCACCGGCACCCCGCGTGACGATTCGAGGTCGAGAAGGGCGAGGTAGCCGGCCAGCACCACGAGTTCCGCCCCGTGCTCGTGCACGAAGCTCCACATGGCGCGGTCCCGGGCCGCGGAGTCGGGGTACGCACTCCTGCGGAACACCGCTGTGGGAATACCGGCCGCCTCGGCGATCTCCAGACCCCGCACCCGGCCCCGGTTGCTCGCCACCGCGACGACCCGCGCGAGCACGTGTCCCGCGTCGATCTGTTGCAGCAGGTTCTCGAGGGTGCGGCCCGCACCGCTGAGCAGGACGGCGACTGCCAAGGGCTGCGCGTTCGGGTTCATCGGTCCAACTCCATGCGCCAGGCACCGCGGCCTTCGATCCGCACCGTGATCTCACGGCGCCCCGGCCGCGACCATACGACATCGACCCCGGGGGCCGCGACGAGCGATGCGTCGACGGCGAACCAGGTCCGGCCGGCGTCCTCGCTCAGGAACACCCAGTCCGGGGCATCGGCCCGACCCCGCGCCACGGCGACCACCGTCGCCGCCTCGTCCGGGTGCACGGCCAGATCCCGCACGTCGCGATTCGACAGACCCAGCGATCGTTCCGTCCACGCGCCGTCGTCGGTCTCCCGCCCGAACACCCCCCATCCGGTCGCCGCCAGGAGCACTCCGCCCTCTGCTGCCTCGATCGCGCGAACGTCCACCTGACGGTCGGGTGCCACCACGCAGCAGGTGTCCATGGGCGCGCCGTCGAGATCCGGAAGCCCCGTGTTGGTCCCGCGCCAGACGGGGGCGCCGGCCCCGGTCTCGTCGAGGCGCCAGGCACCGCCGCGGAAGCCGGCCATCCACGTCGTGCCGTCGGTGTCGAGTGCGAAGTCCCGGACCTGGGTGACGTAGGGCAGCCCGGACTCGGAGGTCCCGAAGGGGGTGCTGCGCGGAGTGCCCAGACCCTCGTGGACGCGCTGCCAGCGGCCGCCCACCGGATCCCACCGGTACGGTCCCTCGCCGTTGTCCCCCCCGCTCCAGAGCGTTCCGTCGGCGACGACCTCCAGGGTGATCAGACCGAAGCGGTCGCCCAGGAAGACCTCGTAGGGGACGAAGCCCGTGTTGCGTCCCACCCAGGCCTGGGCGGACTCGGCGTTCTGGTAGCAGCCGAAGCTGGCCTGCAGCAGCACGGTGGGATCGCGCGGATCGGCGGTCAGCGCCATGACGGTGGAAGTCGACCACGACCCGCGTGACACGAAGGCGTCGGAGTCCTCGGGCGGTCCCACGAGGACCTCACCGTCGGCGCGGCGAGCCACGGCCAGCCGGGGTGGATCGTCATCGATGCGCGCCACGGCGCTCAGTGCCCCGCTCGTGCTGCCGAACTCGAAGCGCTCGGTGCCGGTCGCGTCGACCCGCAGCACCGCGGCGCGTTCGTCGACGGTCCATGCGGCCCCGGACCCGAGTGCGACGGCCGGAGCCGCGGCGTCGACGAGCGTTCCCGCGGCCGCGTCGAGCGAGACCGGCCCGCGACCCTGCGCCAGGCGGGATCGTCCCGGCCGGTCGTCGTCGGTGAGCACCACCCACTCGACCCCGCCGGCACCGGTCCGCACGCGGGCCGCGCGGAGGATCCGTCCGTCCCACACCACCTGGCGCTCCGTCCCCCGCCACACCCCGGCGTCGGTCGCGAAGACGGGCGCTTCGGCCGGAGCGGGATCGATGTCCAGCACCGACGTCCCCTCGACGGCCGCCACGCGCCGGGACCCTTCGTCGTCGATCGACCACAGCTCCGCCCCCCCTTCGGGCGTGGCGCCACCGACGAGGACCCGTCCCCCCGTATCCGCGACGATCCGGTCGATCCGTTGCAGGGGCGCGTCGAAGACCACGGGCTGCCAATCGGCGTCTCCAGCCGCGAGAGCGTGGATCTCGATTCCCTGCGCGGCCAGCCACGCACCCCCGGGCCATCGCGGCGACGGAGGCGCGACCGCGATCGCGTCGACCCCGAAGCGTGTGGGATCCGGGCGGGGCAGCGACCGAAAGGTCCGTCCGGCGTCGTCGCTCGCGCCGATGGTGGTGAGGACACCGACCTCGCCGGTGAACAGGATCCTGCGTCCGGCGTCCCCGAGCGAGAGAGCGGACACCCGGCCGGGCGTCTCCCGCTCCTCGTCGGGCAGATAGCCCGCATGGGCAGGAGCCCAGCTCCGGCGGATCGTGTCGAATCGGTGGAGACCAGAGTCGGTGCCGACCCACACCACCCCGTCGACGACCTCGAGGGAGATCCCGCTGCGACCGAAGCGCGGACCGGCCGCGGCCTCGACGGCCACACCCACCCGGCTCCCACCGTCGGGCGGGGCCGGGCCCAGGTCTTCGCTGCAACCGGCCGATACGACCGCCAGCACGAACAGGATCGCCACGGGATGACGCATGCGTGGTCCGGTCGCTCAGCCGCGGCCCGAACCGGCCGAGACGCGTCCGACGACGATCAGGAAGAGGAATCCGAGCACGATCATCGCGAGCAGTGGACGATCGCCGTGTCGGGTGTAGAACGATCCGCCCGGCCGCGGTGTGACGTCGGCGACGATCCGGTCCCTCTCGAACAGGCCGGTCATTCCGACGACCTGCCCGGTGGGCCGGGCGACGAAGCTGACCCCGTTGTTCGCCACCCGTACCAGGGGCACGCGATTCTCGACCGCACGCATCACCGCCATCCAGGCGTGTTGGTGCGGCAGGATGGTGTCGCCGAACCAGCCGTCGTTGGTGATGTTCACCAGGAATCCCGCCCCGTTGCGGACTCCGGCGCGCGCCAATCGCGAGAAGATCGACTCGAAGCAGATCAACGCGGTGAAGCGATGGTCGTCGACCTGGAAGACGGTGTGCTCGGTCCCGGGCGTCCACTCGGCCTGGCCGAAGTCCACGTCGCCCAGCGCCGGGATCAGGTCCTGGAAGGGCATGCGCTCGCCCAGGGGCAACAGATGGACCTTGCGGTAGCGCGCGCGGATCGCCCCCTCGTCGTCGATCATCAGCGAACTGTTGAACGAGTCCAGTTCACCGCTCTCGTCGACGCGCCGCTCCACGTACCCGGTGTAGACGTAGATCTCCGACTCCCGCGCCAGCTGCCGCACGCGTCGGTCGTAGATCGGCCGGCGCGGCAGGTCGAAGGGGATCGCGGTCTCGGCCCACACCGCCAGACGCGCGCCCTCCTCCGCCGCCGCCCGTGTCATCCTCGTGTAGGGAACGAAGGTCGAGTCACGCTTCGCCGGATCCCACTTGTCGAAGAGGTCGACGTCGGCCTGGATCGCGGCGACCCGCAGCGGGTCGCGCCCGACCGCCTCGCGTTCGAGCGACCGCATGGTGAACAGCCCGTAGCCGAGCGTGCCACCGAGCAGCAACGTGAGCGTGGCGGGCGCCCACCAACGGCTGAGCCAGGCCCGCCCGAGGCCCGGGAACTCCCCGCGCAGGCCCATGAGCGTGAGCACCACGAGCACGTTGACCCACGCCACGAAGAGCGACACACCGAGTTCACCCAGGACGCCGGCGATCTGCACCACCGGCAGCAGACGCAGCTGCGTCGAGCCGAGAGTCAGCCACGGGAACCCCATCTCGCCGAGCCCCCGCACCCATTCGGCCATCACCCACACACCCGGGAACCACCAGATGGCCTGGGGCCCGGCCCGGCGCCGGATCCGCTTCAGGACCCAGAACACGGCCAGATCCGGCAGCATCGAGTACAGCACGAGGAGCATCAACAGGAGCGGCATCGCCCACTTGAAGGTGAGCGGCGACGCGTCGCCCAGCATGAGCAACCAGTGCAGCTCGATGCCGTGGTGCGTGAGACCGAACGAGAGCAGCAGCGCGGGCAGGTGGACGTCGCGCCCCGCGTGGATCCTCGACGGCGCGAACAACACCCACAGCACGGGAACCAGGGCCACCAGCGCGAGCGGTCCCAGCCACGAGGGCGGGGACGCGATGCCGAGCGCCGTTCCCGAGATCAGACCCGCGCGGACCTCGTCGCGCGACAGGACTCGGCGGAGGAATGCCAGCATGGCTCTTTCCGGAAGGAGGAGACCGGAACCGTGTCCCGGGGTCCGGAGAACCTAGTCAGCCCGTGTCGCCCTGTCGAGATCGCCTTCGCACGGCGATCAGACCGTGGCGCCGGAGCTTCCGGTAGAGACCCTGCCGGCTCAGGTTCAGTTCCCGAGCGGCGCGACTCTTGTTCCCGTCGGCTGCGCGCAGGGCCCGCAGCAGGAGTTCACGTTCGACGCGGGCCAACGAGGCGGCGAGCGAGTGCTCCTCGGACCCCGTTCCGTCGGCCTCGGCATCGGGTCCGTCGGCCGCCGTGGTGGCCGCGGACGGCGAACGACCGAGCGTCATCCACACGGGCGGCGCCAGGGCCCGACCGAGGGCCTCCATGCCCGCTTCGGCGACCCTCCGTCGGACGGCACCCGGATCGCGGTACCGCCGGCTCCAGGCGACGACGAACACGCTCGGCCAGCGGTCCGAGGGCAGGGGCCATCCCCCGATCCAGGGAACGCCCGGACGCGCCGCCTCGACCGGGCGACCGCCGCGCAGCAGTTCGCCGAGGACGTCGACGGGCATCCCCGCCCCCGGCAGTTCGCGGTGGCCGTCCGGCCCGCACTGGGCCAGCAGTTCGAGGCCCGGTGCCACTCCCGCGGTCGTGGGACGTCGCCGCGCCACGACGGCGTGGTCGGCTCCGAGGGCCTGCCGGATGGCGTCGAGCCGAGCACGGAGTTGTTCGGGTTCGAGAAGAGGAAGTGACGACGACTGGGTGGGGTCGAAATGCATGGCGCGACCGGAGGCGTTCCCGGGCAGGCACCCGAGCACCCGCAAGGACCGCACCATCTCGCAACACGCCGCGTGGAGCCGTCCCGCGACGTCGTCGGTCTCCGGTGTCCGTCCCGGATCCGGGACACGGGACAGTCCGGGGACCTACAACCCGCGATGGCTCCCCTCGAAGCGGACCGCGTCGCCGTCCTCGCGCCGGACCACCCGACCGATCCTCAGCGGCGGGTCGGAAAGCCCCTCGAGTGCACGGGGACCCAGCGCGGGAACGATCGCGACCATGCCGATGCCCAGGTTGAAGACACGCCGCATCTCGTCGGCGCTCACGCCGCCGCGCTCGGCGATCAGGCCGAAGACGGGAGGCACGTCCCAGGCACCGACGTCGATCTCGACGGCACGCCCCTCGGGCAGCACCCGCGGCAGGTTGTCGACGAAGCCGCCACCGGTGAGGTGGCAGAGCGCGGCCACGTCCACCCGCTCGCGCAGCTCCGTCACGGGATGCAGATAGCTGCGATGGACGGCGAGCAGGGCCTCGGCCAGCGTGACGCCCAGCGTGCCGGGGTCCCGATCCAGCGGGAGGGGCTCGTCGCCCTCGAGCAGGGCGCGCCGCGCGAGGCTGTAGCCGTTGGTGTGCAGCCCCGACGAGGGCCAGGCCCACAGCTCCATGCCCTCGGTCACGTGCTCGGGGCCGAGCAGGTCTTCGTCGGTCACGTGACCGACGATCGCGCCGGCCAGGTCGAAGTCGTCGCCGTGGTACAGGCCGGGCATCTCGGCGGTCTCGCCGCCGATGAGGGCGCAGGCGTTCTCGCGGCAGGCGGTGGCCATGCCCTCGACCACATCGGCGAAGACGTCGCCGTCGAGGCGTCCGGCCGCGAAGTAGTCGAGGAAGAACCACGGACGCGCACCCTGCACCAGGATGTCGTTCACGCAGTGGTTCACGAGGTCGGCGCCGACGCCGCGGCAGTCGCGGGCCATCTGGGCGACCTTGAGCTTGGTGCCGACGCCGTCGATCGAGCTGACGAGGTAGCCGCCACCGGGCAGACGGTACAGGCCCCCGAACGACCCCACGTCGCTCGCCACGTCCTCGCCCCAGGTGGAACGGATGGCGTCGCGCACCCGAGCGAGCGCGGTCGAGGCCGCGTCGATGTCGACTCCGCTGTCCTTGTATTCCATGATCGGCGGAGTGTAGGTCCGGACCGGAGGGTCGTCAAACCAACAGCGCCAACGCCACCGCGGTTCAGGCCGCCTCGAAGACCGGGCGCTCGCCGCCCTCCTTCTTCTTCGACTTCGCCGCCGCCTCACGCACGATGCGCTGGATCTGGAGTGCCGTGTCGTCGCTCTGCTCGATCAGGTCGAAGTTCCCCTGCTCGACCAGCGACACGAAGGTGTCGACGACCCGGGAGTCGAACTGCGAACCACGGAAACGCCGCACCTCGGCCACGCACTGTTCCAGGGTGAGCGCCGCGCGGTAGGGGCGGTTCGAGCACATGGCGTCGATGGCGTCGCAGAGGTTCAGGATGTGGCTCCCGAGGCTGATCTCGTCACCCTTCAGACCGTCGGGATAACCCTGGCCGTCGGGACGTTCGTGGTGGTGCCTCACCAGATCCGCGGCGTCCTCGAGGAACTTCATCTTCTCGACGATCTCGCCTCCGATGGCCGGATGGGCGCTCAGGATGTCGAACTCGTCCTTCGACAACCGCGCCGGCTTGCACACGATGTCGTTGGTGATCGCGATCTTTCCGATGTCGTGCAGCAGACCCGCGTACTCGAGTGTCTCGAGTTCACGCGGCGACAGGCCCAGGTGGCGCCCGATCTGCACCGCGTACCTGGCCACACGGTAGCTGTGTCCGTGCGTGTAGGGCTCGTCGGCCTCGAGGGCGGTGGTCAGCGCGGCCACCGTCTCCTTGTGGGCGCTGTTCATCTGCTCGAACAGGCGGTGGGCCTGGTAGATGATCAGCAGCGGAATCACGAAGAGGATCAGCGACCACAGCCCCGCGTAACCGTAGCTGAACACGAGGAAGGCGCTGAGCGGGGCGGCGCCGACGCCCGTGAGGAAGTGCCACCCGAAAACGGTGCGGGCGACTTCGTCGAAACGCTTGGCCTCGCTCAGGGCCATGACCACCGTGGCCAGCAGGTTGTTCACCAGGGCGAAGACCAGGTGGCTGAGCACGGCCGGCACGAGGAAGGCCGG